>JBLGCB010000326.1:0-7890 GCA_047617105.1 Phenylobacterium sp.
CAATCCAGCAATCTTCACTGCTATGACTAATAAAAGTCAGGTAACTCATTTTCGCTTCTCCTTAACGATAGTCGCAATCCTTGCCCAATAAAACAGGGCACAATTATTTATCTACTATAGTAATTCTAGCGGAGATTCTGAATAATGAAATAATTATTTGCGATATTTTTATGATCATCCACGATCTTCCGTCATAATTAAGCCAAATCAGACACAGTTACTGTGTCTAATTTGGACCAAATGACCTTTATTGGTGTAGCGTAGTGCCCGTCGAAATGCCGAACTTATGTGGAGCGCCACATAAGTTCGACATTTCGACGATAACTAGCGTAGATATCACCTAAACAAAACAGTCTTATTACCCTGAATAATAATCCGGTTTTCTAAATGGGCTTTAATCGCCCGAGCCAATACAATGCGTTCGATATCAGCGCCAATACGGACCAAATCTTTAGGTGAACATTCGTGGGTAACACGTTCAACATCCTGGTCGATGATTGGCCCTTCGTCCAAATCTGCGGTGGCGTAATGAGACGTCGCGCCAATCATTTTAACGCCGCGATCCCAAGCTCTGCGATAAGGGTTTGCGCCTTTAAAAGCAGGCAGCATGGCATGGTGCACATTGATGACTTTGCCGCGACGCCGCTCGGTAAATTCCGCCGATAAAATCAACATATAACGGGCCAATATGGTCAAGTCTATATGATGCTTAACCAGCAGCGCGTCGACTTCTTGCTCTTGTCTGGCACGCTCTGCTTTTTGTGCTACTGGGTCGTCAAACTTCTTCACCGCACAGCAATAAAATGGAATACGAAATTTCTCGGCCACCGATTCAAGGTGAGGATGATTGCTGATGATCAGGGGGATCTCACATTGCAGTTCATTCTGCTCATGCCTGACCAACAAATCATATAAACAATGGGGGGTTTTAGTGACTAGAAGGGCCACTCTTTGCAGTTGATCAGAGTAATGCACCGACCAATTTAAATTCAGATTCTCACCAACCTCGGCAAAATCGTCTTCCAACTCTTTTCTCGATGTGCTCAGGTGTTGTCCAGCCAATTTCAGGCGCATAAAATATTGATGTTCAACTACATCAACATGCTCCTGACAATCGATGATATTAAGGCCCTTTTGGTAGAAAAAATGACTAATCTTAGACACCAAACCACATTTATCTTCACACTGGATCAAAAAAACTATCGAGTCCATTACTGCTCTTCAAATCATTATAAAAGTGGCTTTATTTTGGCATAACGTCAGGTATTAAGATAGCCCAACATTATCGTGTCGGGCTATGAGGGTATAGCAGGGTTAATTTTTGCTTGGCGCAAAACCACGATCGCGCATCAGAGCACCGATTTTGGCGTCCCGACCTCTAAAGGCTTGGTAAGCCTTAGCTGGATCAACTGAGTTGCGTATAGAAAACAAATGTTTAACCAAGTTTTCGCTGACCTCTTTATCATAAAAACCACCAGGTGCTTCGGCAAAAGCCTCGGCCGCATCAGAGGTCAATACATCCGCCCACAAATAACCGTAGTAACCCGCTGAATACGATTCCTGAGCGAAAATATGACCAAAGTGTGGCATTCTGTGACGCATCACAATTTCATCCGGCATGTTCAGTTTGGCTAGGGTTTCACGTTCAAAGGTTTTGGCATCAAAGTTGGTCGGATCAGCAGTATGCACTTTCATGTCAATCAAAGCAGAAGCGAGATACTCAGTGGTTTTATAACCTTGATTAAAGGTCGCGGCTTTTTTGATTTTATTGAGCAATGACTCGGGTATCGGTTGACCGGTTTTATGATGAACCAAATAATTTTTGGTCACTTCATCGGTGGATAACCAACGCTCTAGCAATTGTGACTGAAACTCGGTGTAATCGCGCACACCGCCGTTTAAGGTCGGATAGGCAACATTAGATGACAAGCCGTGCAACGCATGACCAAATTCATGGAAAAAGGTGGTCGCATCACTCCAAGAGACCAATACAGGGTCACCCGCTTTGCCTTTTATAAAGTTGGAGTTGTTAGAGATAAGGGCGGTTTTTTTACCTTCAAATAATTCATGGCTACGATAAGCATTGGCCCACGCGCCAGAACGTTTACCCGGACGGGCGAACGGGTCAAGATACCATAATCCAATATGTTCACCACTGGTTTTGTCGGTCACCTCCCACACTTTCACATCAGGATGATAGACCGGCACTTTGCCCTCGGCCAACGCGGTGAAATTAAAATTGAACAGTCGTCCGGCAACATAAAACATCGCTTCACGCAGGTTATCTAATTGCAGATATTGCTTCACTTCATTAGAATCCAGCGCATATTTGTCTTTACGCACTTTTTCGCCGTAATACAGATAATCCCACGGTTCAATGGTGATGTTTTCGCCGGATTTGCGGGCAATAGTTGCCATATCAGCCACTTCTTCTTCAACCCTTTTTAATGCCTCAGGCCATACTTTTTCTAACAAGGCGATGGCGCGTTCTGGCGTTTTGGCCATGCGGTTGGCAATGCGCCACTGGGCAAAGTTTTCAAAACCAAGCAAATTAACCCTTTGCTCACGTAATTTAAGAATTTTGCCGATGATGGCGTTATTATCATTGACATCTCCATGGTCACCACGGCTGTGATAACCACGCCATACTTGTTCTCGCAAAACCCGGTCTGTCGAGTAGGTCAAAAACGGCTCAACCGACGAACGGGTATTGGTGATGGCATACTCGCCAGGTTTGCCCAGTTGTTTGGCGGTCGAGGCTGCGCCATTAATCAAGGTTTCGGGTAAACCACCCAATTGTGATTTACTCAGATACAACACGTATTTTTCTTCATCGGCTAACACATGATTAGAAAACTCGGTTTGTAACTGTGATAACTGGCGGTTCAAGTCGGCGTAACGGGGTTTGTCTGCCGGGGTCAACGTAGCGCCGTTTTGCGAAAAGCTTTGATAGGTTAACTCAACGACCCGTCGTTGCGGTCCTGATAACATCTTCATTTCATCACTGTGATAAACCGATTGCACTCGGTCGAATAGTGACTGGTTCTGATTGATTTTGGTGCGATGAGCAGATAATTTTGGCCCCATATCACCTTGTATCTGACGGAATTCAGGCGACGACATGCTACTGCGCCAGATGCCCCAATAGGTAAATAACCGGCCGATATCCCGACCGCTTCCCTCCAATGCAGCAATGGTATTGTCAAAGGTTGGTTTTGCCGGATTGCTGGTAATGGCGTCGATTTCTTTGATGTGACGACTCATGGCCACCGCAAAAGCTGGTTTTATGAGCACCAGCGTCATTTGGTCAAATGCAGGCACCCCGCCAAATGGCCCTTGCCACTGTTGTAGTAATACGTTGTCTTGAACTGCAACCGCGGCACTACTGGCTGGTATTGCAGTTCCAGCACTGTTGGTCATTTGGGTATTATTAGTACAGGCACTAAGCAACAGCACCAAAGACAGTTGAGAGAGTTTAAATAATGGTTTGTTCATGAAGTGGATCCTATGCGCTTACCGGAAGAAAGTTAACTAGGCCGGGACATTTTTCGAATAAGGTATTGTGCCTTGTTTATTAATGTCACTTTAAAAAAAATTGTAACCAGAAGTTAATTGGGGTGGTAAGGAACCATGGCTCAAAAGCTTTTTAACTTGTGTCGTAAAAACCAAGGCAAGCTCTAATTTTTTTGTTAGTATTAAAGTAACATTAAATGATTCGTCGCTATCCGATCTTTGACAACTGGTTTTAAATCAATATGATGATTGCCAATTGGGCCAGCTTATACCATATTTAAATAAAGGCTTATCGACGACAACCTGCTGGTCACACGAAAACTCATAAAGGTAAATTTATGCCCTCTACTTTATCCGCTGCCAAAGGATTACCGCTACTACCTGTTAATGCAGGTGTTGTTTTAGATGTTGTACGCTCAGCTGATTTAAAAGAAAAGTACAAATCGATTTGTATCGGGCTACAACCCAATCATGCGATGTTGTTCTCAATGCCCAGCTCTACCAACATTACCCACTCCGTTTTATTACAAGAAGGTAATATTGCCACCGTCAGAGGTATTTCTACTCAGGGCGAAGGTGCGATATTGGCGTTTAAAACCACCATCATTCGGGTATATGCCCCACCATTTCCCATGATAGCCACCACCATTCCAAAAAAAATCCAATTAAAGCTGATCAGAAATGAACCCCGGTTTAGCCTCGACCTACCTGCCCGACTTAGTTATGGCGATATGAGTATCGAAGGTGGTGTTGAAGATATTTCGTGTAATGGTTGCTGTTTTTATTGCGATAAATTGACCGATGATTTATTGAATCAACAAGTCGAGGTATTACTTAATGACCCCTCGACCAAGCGTCAGTATCGATTAGCTGGTGAGATCAAAAATATCAGAAATACCAAAGCCAGTGACTTTTTAGGCATTGCATTTGACGAAGAATCACAAACGACGATTCAACAGTTATTGCAGGAGTTTATTTTGAAAGGGAGTCGGGATGTTTAGGGGGTAAAGTAGAATAGCTGGTCTATTAATTGATTGATTGCACAGAGGCTGTAATAGTCCCTACGACTTATAATTTTTCCGGATAATTTCTAACATAGATCTAGTCATTATTGATTTTGAATGCTCTTTACCTAAAACTTTTTCAAATGTAATAAGCGCTAACTCACTATTAACATAATTTTTTAAACTGATTGCGCATTAACCCGATCAAACATCAGGCAATATCACCCTTATCAAATCTCCGACATTTGAACCCAGTTGATCAAGAATATCATCGCGCTTATTGGCAAAGTACTTTTCCTGTTCTAAAGCTCGCTTAATATTTTCAATCGTGACCAGTTCAGTATTAAACTTGCCAGTCTTTTTATTAAACCCGTTTGCTAATACTTCACTAAGTTCTTTATCAATGTAGCGTCTTTTCTTCTTTTCAGTCACCCATTGGTTATCAAACAACTGTTGTTTATCATAGGATTCGATATCAACGGCATGTAGTAACAGCCAAAACTCGAAGGTTGGATTTGTCACTGCCAGTGAATAATTTTTTTCTTCGCAAATAGGAATAATATCGATTAAATGAGCTTTACGGTGCTCTTTCTTTTCTCTATCGCAGACAATCCACATTTGGTCATAATCACGGTTATAATCATACTTATCTAAGATGTGGCGTTCCAAGTTATTTAGCACATCTTGTGGGCTACTATTGTTATCTTCCTTTGGCACAACATCAACTTCTAATAGTGCTGGTATATATTCATTCAGTTTGCGCTTTATGGCACCAAAATACTCTGGTTCAGTCACTCTACCTTCGCAAGAAATAATGATGACTCTTTCTGGTTCTTGCATTCTTTGTGGGTAAGTTGGTTGATCAAACGTCCTGTATTTAAATCCCATCTTGGCTATCCCAATCAATATTATCAAAAGAGCCAAAAACAGGCACCGCGCCGTATCTGCCTAATAAATACGCCTTTTCAATCTTGCTGTCATATCTAATTTTAAATTTGTTTAGCGAAAATAAAGAAGAACTATCATCTTCCCCCTTCTCGACAAACCAAATTTCATCTCTTCTTAACAGCTCTAAATCTAACAGGGTTGATTCATGGGTAGTCACAATCAATTGTGCTTTGGATTGATGAGATTGATAAAATAACTCAAAAAATGCTCTGGTTAATTTGGGGTGTAAACTTCTGTCAAATTCATCAATAACAACCGTATAATCCTCAGCAAATTTGCTGATCAGCGGGATGAAATCCAATAGTCGACGAGTGCCGTCAGATTCATCTTTTAATTCAAAAACATCCGTTGTATTTTTACCATGAACCAAACCCAGTTTTCTGACTTTAAGTTCACCATCATCATCTTTATAGACCGTTAAAAATTGCGGATTATCTCCCGGCACCTTGATCACAAATTCTTTTTTATTTCTTTTAGACAAATCCTTTTCAATCGTCGCTCTAACCTCCTCAGTCATATGTTTAAAGCGAATATCAAAATCTTCATCAATAGCATTAATTTTAACCACTCCAGTATCAAATCCACGCAGATATTTTGTAAACATGTTGGTATGGTCTTCATTAATAGAGCTCATACCATTAAATATGTCATCGGGATAGATGACCAATAGCTTTTCATCAAACCAATGGTAAATCGAATTCATCACTTGAATATCTACAAGCTCCAAGTCTTTACCAGCAATTTCAGCCAAAAATAGCTGGCTTCTTTGGTTTTTCATATCATCTTGATAAATTTCAAAACGCGCTTTAATACTGGGTTTCTTCAACAACTTACCAAATTCCAGTGTTTCTTTGTTGCGCTGAAACACCAGCTCTGGTTTATTTTTACCAATTTCGTAAAGCCATTCTTCGGTGATGACTTTATCTTTTAAAACGGCGCTAAATCCATATGAAAAAAATCGATTGTCTATTTCAAGTTCAAAGTCAAAAGAGCTTTGTTGTTTAGAGCTGTGTTCATCCAGTCGAAAATATTTTTTATGAGTATCAACGTGAGATAACCCGTTAACAATAATTTTTTTGGCGTAATCTAGCGCTTTCACTAAATTGGATTTACCTGACGCATTAGCACCATAGATAACAGCTGACTTGAGCAGTTTCACATCAGCAAAGTCCACGACATGTTCTGGTAATACTTCTGTTCTGCCTGCGGTTAAATCAAAACTTTGCTCACCTTTAAATGACGCAAAATTCTCTATACTGAATCTTTTAAGCATTTTTTTAATCCAATTTAGCACGTAATTGACGAATTATTCTCTAAACGATACGTTTAACTCATTAAATAGTCAATATGAACTTCACAACAAAGCCCGCGCACTTTTCACCACATGCTCAGACACTTGTTTATAAATACCACTGACCATCACCCAACAATGCCAATATAAAACTTCATTCAGTGATTTGTCGGGTAAAATATTGATCAGCTCTCCCCGCTCTAGTTCATCGGCGATTTGTAATTGCGAAATCAAACAATACGCCGCCCCCTGTTTGGCCAGTTCGACAAAAGCTTCAGAAGAGCGCACGGTATGACACGGGTAACTGCCCGCCGCTAGGCCAAAATGCTGGTTGATAAAATGGCTGTGCATATCGTCTTTGGGATCATACGACACCGCCGGTGCTTGGCGTAGGCTCGCGGCATTAATGCCATCGGCAAAATAGCGCTGGACAAATTCCTTGGTCGCCACCAACACATAATTGAGTTTGCCCAGCTCAAATGATTGGTAACCCGGCAACGCCTTTTGCTGAGCCGTCACCGCTGCATAGGCTTCGCCGGATTTGAGTTTGTCTATGGTTCTGATTTCGTCGCTAATCAATAAATTCAGCTCAATAGGATAGCTTTTAAGCATCACCGCCATGGCACGTAAAAACCAGGTGGCGACACTGTCAGCGTTAACCGCCACCGAAATTTTTACTGCCTGGGTCGGCTCATCGGGCAACAGCTCAGGCAATAGTACACTTTCTAATTGCTGCACTTGTCTGTAATGAGTCAGCAGCTTTTGACCAATGGCGGTGGGCACTATCGGTTGACCACGAACAATCACCGGGTGAGCAACAAACTCTTCAAGCAATTTGATCCGCTGAGATACCGCCGATTGTGAAATGCACAAGTGATTGGCCGCTCGCTCAAAACTCTGCTCCTGCATGACCGCGTTTAATGCGTTAAGTAATTTGTAATCGAATCTGGCCATTTGTCATTCCTCGTGTCAGGTTAATTTTGAGCTTTTTGTGTTGTGTTTAATATGGGTTTGTTTATGACTGCAAGGTCACGCGTGGGCACAAACGCTGTTGTGCTCCTGCACAGCGCCTTCCCCCACATCCATGTGGGTGAAAAAGCGTGACCACCCTACGTACATATTCGAATTTTCATC
>JBLGCB010000327.1:0-7887 GCA_047617105.1 Phenylobacterium sp.
GCCGGAACGTCGGGATATTTAAAGCTACTTATCCTTGAGCAACTTAAATATGCGGCCAAAACATCAGCAGAAATGATAATAGAAATAGAGAATGAACCAACTTTGAACATTTGGGGTTTATCCAATGGTGGCACCATCACAAAATGGTTTGAACAGTGGTCAGAATGCCGCGATTTTTCCATCGCCTATACCAAAGAAAACTTAAATAGATTAGCCGCAGATCAAAATCGATTTGACATTGAAGTGATCCCACGAACCATACCAAGATCTCAGTTATCAAATTATATTGATAATGAACAATAGCGTAAATGTTGAAAACAACATGGCGAAGTGGGTTGAATCCAAATAAAGGATCTGAGCAGGCTCACGCGGCTTGTTGTTTTTCTGCTTCGTTTGCTTTATTTAATTCGACAGCTTTGATGATTCTTGATTTCATTAATTGAGCGATATAAACAAATACAGGCACAACCACCGAATTACCAAGTTGACGATACACTTGAGTATCTGATACAGGGATTACAAAATGACTTTCACCGGGCTTATCAAAGCCCATTAAGCGCGCACATTCTTTTGGCATTAATTTCCTTGGCCTGTTCAACAGATTGCTTCTATCTGAAAAATTGTGCTCTCCCATTTCTTTGTTCCAGCCCTGGTCAATCAGAATTTCAGAACCATCTTTATAGTATCTGGCAGATAAGGTTCTGGCCACAACCCTTGGATTGGTTGGGTCAATTAACCCATAGCCAAAACCGTTACCTTGGGCTTTATGCTTTTTAGCGTAATAATATAAGAATTTCCACAAGCATGGTGACAAGGTATATTTGGCTTTTTCCTCTGCTGTTAACTGGTTAAGCAATTCTCCGAACTCCGGTGTATGATTTGGAAAATCGATATCCTTGAGAGAGAAGTTAGCAGCCAAATTCAAATCTTTGCGAAAGCCCACCAAAACGATTCGTTCTCTGTGTTGAGGAAGATAAAGTTTACTATTGATTACTTTCGGATCTTTTTCGCCAGGGCCGTCAAAGTCAATATCAGCCACCGTATAACCTAATTCATCCAAGGTTTTAGCAATAACGGTAAAAGTTTTACCTTGGTTGTGGAACCTCAGATTTTTAACATTTTCAAGTACAAAAGCGCTTGGTTGCTTCGCTCGAATAACCCGGCATACATCAAAAAACAAAGTCCCCTGAGTCTCACACTCAAAACCATGTGCTCTTCCTAATGATTTTTTTTTTGAAACACCTGCCACAGAAAAAGGCTGGCATGGAAACCCTGCCAGTAATACATCGTGGCACGGAATATGTTTATTGATATGCTGATAGGCTTGAGTTTCCGAAATAACACCAACCTTTCTAGTCAGTGTGATATCTCTAATATCACGATTAAAACGATGCTGCTCAGGGTCATCATAATAATTGGCCATGTAAGTACGAACCGCAAATTTGTCTAACTCACTGGTAAAAACACATTGACCACCAATAGCTTCAAATCCCCTGCGTATACCACCAATACCAGCAAATAAGTCGATAAATGTAAATTCAGGGTTGTTGTAATGCAAAGGTCGCTTTGGCAACAAACCGTTAAGCATATCCATTTCTTGCTGATTCAAATTTTTATCCGATCGTCCCTTAAGAATTCGATAGATGGTTCTACTATCCCAGCCATTTTCTCCCAAATGGTTCAGTTTTGTCGCGATGGTTTTTTTGTCGTATATTTGGTGCAAAACGCTCAATAACTCAAGTGTTTTTTCATTGCTAGCCATATGAATCCAAGTGCTTGTTTGAGCTAATCCGATTGATAAAGTAGTCAGATTCTCAAATCATCGTGATCATATCGATTTAACATCAAATAAGCTTAGAATAAACAAAGATCATACAAAAACCCAACCGCAGCGACGATAGCATTGTTGATAGTCGAAGTAAACCGAACCACAACGTAATGACATCAAAATTACACGCCACACAGTCACTTATCCTAAGTTTGTCCATTTCGGACACGGTTTTTAGCTATTTCAGCATCAAAACCCACTCTTGCTTTAAAGTTCATCCCTCACCTCTCATATTTTTGGTAAAACCGCACTTAGACAGGTTTAATCATGATCTGAAGATATTCTGCTGAAAACCATTCATCACTGGATGTTGATATTTGCTTGTAACCACAAAATAATATGATAAGCTAGATTAAGGATGTAGCCCTTGGTGATCGCCTTGTAATTGTGATTGAGTTTTACATATGACAAAATCGAACATCAATAGAATAGAGATAACACCTTTGATACACAAATGGCGTTTCTCAGCTATTCCTGTGCTCAAGTTTGAAGTTATTTTTAGAGAGTTTTTATATTAAGCACTATTGATAATATCAAACCGTCATAAAACGACAAAACAAGAGGCTTAAGCATGTTTGATTTAGAGAAAAACCTTAAATTCCTATTAATACCTTTCTCGCTTCTCAAACAGACGTAATGACACTTTGTTTTAGCATAATTATTTTCCTATTGCATTGATATATTTCTCATAGAGTGTCTATTTTGGCAGTAGATCATAATTTTTTGATTACTAAAGTCGAGCCTAACAGCTTTTATTTGTCCTTATATCGCTTAGAGTTCTTTGATTTATGATCTATACAGGCCGCCGAACAATACTCACGAATGAGAACCTAAAAACCAACTGGGTGAAGGTATAAAATGAAAGACGAAGCTAAAATCACTAACCAAAAGCTCGCGAGTCAACTAAAAGAGATTCGTTACGAACAAAGCATTACTATGCGCTCTCTTGCAGATGCATTAGGAATGCCTCACAGCTTTGTTGGAAAAACAGAACATCAAGGCAGACGTCTTGATATAGGTGAATTTATTCATTACTGCAAAGCATTAGCAAAAGATCCCGCCCAAGTGTTAAAAACAATAATCGACGACTAACATTGCTGGTTACGCCTTTGCCTAATCGACCGAGCAGTATGTCCTCTATGTCAGGCTACGCTGGGCATAGCGGCACAAAAAACACTCAAAAGCATCGTTTATGTTAAGTCGTTTAAAGTTAGCGCTAAAGCTGATTTTTTGTCACTGTTCAGCCATCAAACCTATATATCCGACCATTCACCGCAAAGCGATAATTGTTGATGTGCATTAGGGTCAGATGGTGTAAACTTGAAAGGTATGGACATCGTAGGAGAGTATCAATGACATTATTTCAAACCGGGCAATCACCCACCCATTCACAAAAGCCTAAAAGCAAATTGATGCGTTTGGCTATGGCAGTCGCCTTGGCTGTACCATTGTTTTTGATATCTGATGTCTCTAATGATCTCCAGCACCTCCAATGCACTTCTTCATCACTGGCCGATGCCCAAATCGCCCAAAGCTGTATTCTCAAACACAGCGCCAACAACAGTTGGTTTGCCTGGGCCACAGGGTCAAGCCGTTCGACCCAATTTCAATTTATAGATTTAATCGAATTGGTCCATGGCGATGAAGGTAAATCCAGAAAAACAGTCATTACCAAGCGTGAAGGATAAACCAGCGTGACGGATAAAAGCAGTCAAAACACCGATATCAGCAATAAAAAATCATCTATGGGTCAAATCATTGGTAGCGTATTTGCTGCGATGATGGGCGTTCAAAGCGATAAAAACCGCGAAAAAGATTTCGCCGCCAGTAACGCCAAAAGTTATATTATTGCTGGGGTTATTTTTACCATTTTATTTATTGTTACCATCGTCACAGTTGTCAATGTGGTGGTTTCTTAACGCCATTCAGCGCACTCATCCTATCCATCATAACGGCTTACGTTCGTAATTAAATAAGATACTCAAACAGTTGCATATATCCTATATGCGCCTATTTTCCGTGCGGCTCTTTACCCCAAGTAAAGGCCTTGTTATGAAGCGAAATCTAAGCACGCTGAACAGCTATAAACCTCATCAACCTTAATGATCTAGCTCGCCTATTTCGCCCGATGATTTAAATCATACAAAGCAAATATTTCGTCAACCGGGGTGCGTTTGCCGCCTTTGTGGCTGATGGTACGGGCGACCTGTATAGTTTCAATATGACTCGACTGTTCATAAATTTTGCGAGTCCAAGTGGTGGCATGATTGCTAATCAAGACTGGAATATGGCGGTTAAATGCCGCGCTTTCGGCGAGGTTAGCCAGTTTAGCCTGATCATCAAGGTTAAAACCTGACTTACTATAAGTGGTGAAACTGGCCGTTTTGCTTAACGGAACATAAGGCGGATCACAATAAATCACACAACCTTTTCTGGCCCGTTGAAAGGTTTTGACGTAACTTTCGCAAGTAAACGTCGCCCGCTGGGCTTTTTCACTAAAATATTCCAGTTCTCCTTCAGGAAAATAAGGCCGAACGTAAGAGCCAAAAGGGACGTTATAACCACCAGATAAGTTGTAGCGACATAAACCGTTGTAACAATGACGGTTAAGATATAAAAAAATCACCGAACGTTCATATTCATCTTCACTCTCGTTAAACTTCTCTCTGAGCTCATAAAAGGTCTTTTCAGTGTTATTGTCGGGTTTAAACAACCCCCGCATATCCGCAATCAGACTCTGTGAATTGTTTTTTAATTCATTAAACAGGTTAATTAAATCAGCATTGATATCATTAAGCAGATAGCGATCATATTCAGTATTGAGAAAAACCGTCCCTGCGCCAACAAAAGGTTCCACCAGTTTGTCACCCCCAGGCAAATGGTCAGTGATGGTTTCCATCAACGAGTACTTACCCCCCGCCCACTTTAAAAATGAACGGTATTTTTTATTCGTTTGTTTTGTTTGCATTAACTATTTCTAATTGAATGGTGCTGATGGACTTAACCCACGGCTGTGTCGCCCGCAATGGCGCAGACAAAGCGCCAATAGCGTCTTTTGCCGCCTGAAAACTGCTGTAAACCCCTAATGTAACAACATACCAAGGGTGATTATCTCTAACTGAACGGTAAATATGTGCGGTGGCTTTTAACCTGTGATCTGTCAAGTAATCATCAAGCAGTTGCTGGTCACTAATGCCCGTCAACTGAATGACATACAGGTTGGCTCTCTGACTTAAAAACCATTGATTGTCCATTTCATTCACCGTCACAATGGCACCATCGGGGCTATTGTTATTGGCCACTACTAGCGCTGCCGTTTCAACAGGTACAGTAACGGGTGCTTCGACAGGTGCAGCAACAGCCTCCTCAACTTCAGGCTCTGGCTTAGCGGTCTGTGTCTCTACCTGCTCAACGGCTTCAGTGTCGGCATCTGTATTGGTGTCGGCTTTCGCGTCGGTAAGGTCGGATGGCTGCTCAGGCTCTGTCACTTCATCAGTGCTATCGTCAGTAAACTCCACCGGGGCGGGATTATGGTCGAACCGCTTCACCAGTAACTTATCCAGCTTGTCTGCTGCGCTTGTTTGACTGTCTGGTGATTCTGCTTGCGGCTCTGGCTCAGCGTTGTCAGCTTGTGGTTCAACTGTAGAGTCGACCTGCGGCTCCGCCAAGTTTTCAATCATCTGAGTCACTCTGAGCAAATCACTTTCACTGGGCAGTGGCTTTGCAGCTGTCGTTTCAGGTGTCGTTTCAGCTGCCGTTTCGGCTGTTAATGTCTTGCTTTGATCTTCTTTTGCGGCTTCATTTGCTGCCGCTTGTTGTTCTGCGACCCGCTCGGCAATTTCCTGCCTTGGGTCGACAGTCTGTTGATTGCTGACAAAATACCAGCTGGCCACAGCCAGTACACAAAGCAAAACGAATCCGGCCAATGCCAGTACAATCGCCTGCTTTGACGGTTTAAACGCTTTTTTCGGCTCAGGTTCAGGCTCGCTTTGGTATTTCAGCAAACGACCTGGCAATCCAGCCGATTTATCAATAAACTGCTGCACCTGCGACTTATCACCGTCAATCATCGGATAGTAGAGGTTGAGCAGTAAACGACTTTCTTCGTCACTCAGAGCTTCAAGGTGAAACTCTATCAGCGGATGACGACTGTTAAGCTGGTTGATTCGGTCTGGGTCTCTGGTCTGGGCGAATATCACACTCAGTTCAATGGCCAACTGACCTGATTTTAATACCGCGGTCAATTCTTCAAACAATTCGATGTCAATATGCTGAGCATTATCAAAGATGATAATCGCCTTGATGGCGTCGCGGGGGTCGATAAAACTGAAGTTTTCGGTGAATGAAAGGTAAGGGTCATATTTTTCGCGGTTTAGCAGTTGACCTAAAATCTGCTCTTTAAGCGCAACCAATGACTGTCCGTCCTGCGCCTGAATAAAACACTTTTTGCTTGAGGCACAGTGATGTTCAATAAAAAACTCGAGCAATGCCGACTTGCCGACCCCGGACTCACCCGTGATCGCAATAAAGCTGCTGTTTAAATCGCAAACCAGTTCAATCCGCGATAACAGCTCTTGGCGACTGGGTAAAATGCCAGAATCCATTATTATGAGGTGGCGCTCTCATCTTTATCGCCAGTCCCTAACACCTGCTGCAAGTGAGCAACACTCACCGCAGCGGTGACTTTAGAGGCACCTATTCCGGTGGGCAGCACAAAACGGATTTCACCAGCGAGGGTCTTTTTATCTTTGCGCATATGCTCCAAGTAATCATCATAAACCATGTCTTCGGGTCCGCTGACAGGCAGGTCAAAATAGACCAGCAATTCAACCACACTTTTCACTTGAGCCGCAGTCATCAAACCTTGCAACTCGGCGATCTTACAAGCATGAACCATACCCGCTGCCACCGCTTCGCCATGCAGCCAGTTGCCATAACCCATTTGTGCTTCAATCGCATGACCAAAGGTATGACCAAAATTGAGCAATGCCCTGACCCCTGCTTCTTTTTCATCAAGGCGAACAATCTCTGCCTTGATGGCGCAACATCGATGGATCACTACACCAAGACATTCACTGTCCAGCGCTTTAATTTCATCTTTATGGGTCTGCAAATAAGCAAACAGCTCAACGTTATTGGCGACGCCGTATTTAATCACTTCGGCCATGCCAGCACTAAATTCTCGAGCGGGTAAGCTGGTTAATGAATTAACATCAATCACCACCGCTTGTGGCTGGTAAAAAGCACCAACCATATTTTTGCCCAGCGGATGGTTAATGGCGGTTTTACCGCCCACCGATGAGTCAACCTGAGCCAGTAAAGTGGTGGGAATTTGAATGAAGTCGATGCCACGCTGATAACAGGCAGCAACAAAACCAGTAAGATCACCCACCACACCACCACCTAAAGCAATAAGCGTGGTATCCCGACCGAACCCTTTTTCGAGCATGAAGCTGATCACATCATTAAAGGTATCAAGGGTTTTATAGGCTTCGCCATCAGGCATTAAGAAAGTCGAGACATTATAATTGTCTATCGGTGCATCCGGTAACGATTGCAAAGTTTGCTTGAGCGAGTCCAGGTACAACTTGGCGACCGTTGCATTAGAAATGATCACCACATTGGAATGAATTAAAAAGGGGGCCAATGGAGCGTTGGCAGGTTTAGATGCGGTATTGATAAAGATCGGATAGCTACGCGCTCCCAGATCGACATTAAGTTGAGCCATCAGCGAACTATCCCTAAATTAATTTAAAAACGCTTAAAAACCGATTTTACGAATGATTTGACTGGCAACCACTTTGGCGCTTTGTTCATCCGTTTTGACGGTAAAATCCGCCACTTCTTCGTATAACGCGTTACGCTCTGCCGCAAGCCGCTCTAACACACTGCGCGAATCTTCAGAGGTTTGCAACAAAGGACGACGTTTGTCTCTTTGCGTTCTGGCCACCTGTTTTTCAATCGGTGTTTCGAGGTAAACCACAATGCCTCGTGCCGACAGATAATTGCGCACTTCTTTACTGGATACAGAACCACCGCCTGTGGCCAACACGATACCT
>JBLGCB010000328.1:0-7877 GCA_047617105.1 Phenylobacterium sp.
TGGTCAATTAAGCCACCGCATTCTTTGCCCCATGCGGATAATGAACTGCCCGCGAGCAGCAATATCCCTAGGGTTTTTGTCATGCTTTTTATCATTGTGGTTATTCCTTAAGGTTGGCTGTTAAATAAGCAGCTGACGGGCCGTTTGTCGATGTTGGGCTGTTGGCACTCTTGACCTTGCAGGCTTAGCTGGCTGGTCGGTACTGGTGTTTTAATTTTTAATGGCACAAAATAAAAATCACCCACCAGCGACGAGCTTTCCCAAGGGATTTGCGCACGATTGGTTTGCCTAATCACATCTTGGCGCACCTTTTTAAACAGTTCTTCTACTTTTAATCCGGGGCTTTCTAGGTGGGTGAGTAATTTTTCGGTGTAGGTGCCATTACGGCCAGTACCATCGGCGGCGACATTACCCGGAGCGGTGGCATAGGCCAGTAAGGTGCCAAATGGGGCATCGATTTGCGCCAATCCCCGGCTTACCGAGCGAAACGAAGCGGCAAATGGATTATCACGGCAGGCATCTAATATCACCATATTGAGGCGATTGTCGGCAAAGGCCAACTCTTTGAGCAGCAATCCGGCATCCATGGCTTCAAATTTGATGTCTGACGGTTTGCGAATGTTGGCATCAATGGGCAGCAGGTAATTTTTGCCATCGGCCTGAATGCCATGGCCAGCATAATAAAACAATCCGACCCCTTTGCGTTGCTGCAACTGTTGGCCAAAGTCGGCGACGGCTTGTTCCATCGCTTGGTGGGTGCTGTTTTGGTGTACTATCACCTCAAAGCCCAGTCGTTTTAAGGCACTGGCCATATCGGCAGCATCATTTTTCGGATTACTGAGTGGATTGATGTGGTTATAGTGGCTATTGCCAATCACCAGCGCCAGTCGGTGTTCTTTTGCGGTGTTGTTGGCGGCGTTGCTGGTGGCGTTGCTAATGAAGTTAATGCCCCTTTCACTAGCAAGCGTCGGCGGGCAAAAGGCGGATAAAATCCACAGCAGCACGGATAAACCGGGCAGGGTGTTTGGTTTGCTCATCATTATTATTGTTATCCTGAGTCTTGTGTTGGTTCGAAGGTTGGTATTTAAACACTCCATCGCATTGCGGTCAATCAAAAAACAATCCCAAGGCATAGGGGAAATTGACGAGGGGACAAAATAGCAGGTAGCTGCTTCCCCTCATATTGGTATTTATAGCGGTTTATTCAACAGCAAAAAATTCAACCCGCCGAGGTAAAATGACTGATGGCAGCTGTGCACCACAAAACCAATATCCAACACCTGCTTGACCAAATCGTTCATCTCAATAAAGCGGGCATCTTGGTTGTCGGTTAAGGTCTGATTGATTTGAGCAAAGGTGGTCCAATGCGGGTGGGTGAGCAGTTCTTTTCTCGCTTCGCGCCCCATCGCCTGCATATCCAACTGAGTATTGGGGGTGGCCAGCACAAAAGTGCCGCCGGGTTTCAGCAGGTCATAAATATGCGCCAATACCAGCTGTGGTTGTGGCCAGGTGTAATAACTGTTAAGGCTGACGGCACTGTCAAATGATTTGCCATGATATTCCTCTATTTTGCCATGGTGGGTGGTAAAGGCCGGGCAGTCAAATTGGCTGATTAACCAGTCGGCGATTTTTAGCATTTTATCGCAATAGTCAATACCGAGATAACTGCTGACATCGGCGCGGTCGGTTAAAAACGGGGCGATTTTGGCGCTACCACAACCAAAGTCAGCCACATCACCGCTGAGCACTGCCGCACTGGCCAGTTGTAATTCGCGCTGAAAACTGGTTTGCACTGAGGCAAATGAAGCGGCGTACTGATCCCATTCATCTGCTTGATAGATAGTGTTTTGCTCAGCTTCAACTCGCTGACAACCAGCCCACTTGAAAAAGCGCTTGGTAATGTTTTCTAACTCCCAAGCCATGGTGGCGAAAATATTTGGGCCGCCATAATTGACCTCGGTATCATCGCAAAGCACTTTACCAGCGGTTAATGTTTGGTGCACTGAGACGTCTTTTTGCTTCACCATGCCCAGCAGAACGGTATAGCCCAAGTGCATTGAAAAACGATAAAACAGGTTGAAATAAGCTTTGAGTAATGACGTCTCGGTCACCTGCTCATGGCTGTCAATAATAAAACGGCCAATTTGCAGGCATCTGATCCCCTGTTGGCGATAGTGCTGAATGTCTTGTTGCAGTAAATGTTCCTCCGGAAATCCGGCGGTATTGTCAATCACCAAACTGGCGGTGCTGGTGATATTGCCGTTACCGTCTTGGGTGTAAAAATTAAAGCAGTTATCGGTGTAATCACTGTCATGACCTGAGGATAATTCAGGAAATAGACGCTGATACCTTGGTTTAATAAAGGCGATGATCTGCTGTCGCTGTTGTTCTGTGGTGGCCAATTTTATCTGGGTGTTTGGTGTATTGTCCTTGTCTTGCATCAGCTTTTGATGAATCTGCTGACCATTATTAATAGTGTTTACTGTATTGGTATCATTTCTCATAATTGGCATCTCTTTGAGTTAAGATGCCCCGGGGCAAAAGTAAGTTAAGTGCTTGCAAGCGAGTCGAACAATAAACCCGATTGGCAACAGAATCCGGTTTGTTCTGGAAACCTCCGAAGATATCCGATAACATCCAGGATGTTTTAGATATGGCAGGAAATAGAGTGTTGAGTAATAACTATGTACGCTGGTTTGCGGCCTTACCGGAGGCGGTTAGGTATCAGTTTTCGTCGCAATGGATGTTTGATGAGACCAAAGGTATTTCAATCGCCAAACTGGCGGCCTGTATTCCCGGCGAAAAATCTGACAGTGAGCCGTTAGTCAAAAGCTTCCGTTCATTTGATTTGGAAAATAATAAGTTAAAAGGCGTTTGGCGACCCAAAGAGGGTTTTAGCTTCGATGATGTTCAGCGGGTATGTTGTGCTGTGAATGAATATCGGCGCAAAAATGGTCGTGAAGATATCATCTCGGCTGATGATTTTTATCAACTCGCTTGGGATACCTTGGCGGATAATCATGAGCCTGAGCCTGAAACTCAACCTGAAACCCAGCCTGAAAACCGATCAATACCATGGCCGATGTTTGCGGCTGCTGCCAGTATCACAGTGGCACTATTGCTGGCACGCTGGTTTGTTCCCAACGACTCGCCGTCATTATTGAGTACCATCAGCCCATCTGATCAACACTATTTACCAGGCAATGTGCTCCAAACCCGTCAGCTGAATAAATCCAATCAGACGGTTTATCTCGATAAGCCGATTCACCATTTGGCGGCAAAAACCTGTTATCCGCAGTTGACGCCGCAAACTCATCACAGTGCCATCAGTAATGAAACACAATTAAAAAATCAGCCGTTAACAGACCTAGATAGCCAGGTGATGTTATTGCCAGATTTGTCGGCGACTGCGCATTTGCTTAAATCGCATCAGATAAAGTTTGCTAATGTCAGTAAACTTGAGATCAGCAAAGGTTTGTTGAATCTTGGCATCTCTGAGGATTGTTTAGCCTCACTGCAAAACACGCTAGATTATGGCAATAAAGTTGGCTTTTACGAGATCATCAAACAAGTGTTTGTTGCCGACTCGGTGACTTATGAGCTTGAATATCATCCGAGTGTGGATTCGACCACCATCACTGGGGTGAGTAATACCATACACGATTATTTTGCTGAGCGTTTTGCGCCTAAGCGTGTATTGTATAGTGATATTGAATCAAACAGTGCTGATCAGCTAACCATTAAAGGTCCGGTAGTGATTGCTTATATTAGTCAACAAATGTCGGCGTCGATGTGATGGTCTTGCTCAAAGGAAAAAATCAGATGAAAATGTCAGTGTTAGTGATGTTGTTGCTATGTGGGCTTGCCAGACTTAGTTGGGCGCAAGGCTCAACCGATCGTGGATTGCATTTAAGCGCCGACATTAAAGCTAACTTTGGTCAAGCAATTGCCAGTGGTTTACTGATGGGCAAAGTCGAAGTATTGCTGGTGGGGCAGGATGGTCAGCGGGTGATCCCGCCCAAGTATCAACTCAAAAGCGGCGATAAAATTCGCTTTCGCATTCATTCCTCGCAAGACGGTTATTTTTCACTGAGCATGATGGATAAACAAGGCGACAAGGTCAGCGGTGCATTATTAAACGGGCCAATTAAAGCCAATCGGCCGTTGTTATTGCCTACACCTGCTCAAGGGTTGTTGGAGTTAGACCAGCAACCCGGTACTGAATGGTTGCAACTGGTGATTTCGACCCAACCAAAATCATTGTTGAAAATGGCAATCAAACCCGTTGCTCCAAAACATCCCAACGGTGAAATTAAACAAATCATTTTACGTAATATCACTCTGAGTTCAGCCGCCGATCAACTGGTGCAATATGATGCCGTTGAGCAGGCGATTTATTTTTCGGCCAATAGTGCGATGGAAAAGTCCGTCAGCCTCAATGTCGGCCTTAACCACTTATAAAGAGAAAAAGGAAAACCGATTTATGCGTTCACGATTAACCCCATACCTGCATGGCGCTTTGCTGTTGTGTTCTATGGTAGTTTATGCGGCCGATGACAAACCCGCAAAATGGGATGTGACCCAGCCACAAGGCGAATTTGTTACCGCGACCATCGATACCGACGAATCGACCTGGAGCAGTGTCGATATCAGTGCTGATGGCGAAACCATCGTGTTTGATATGCTCGGCGATATTTATACCATGCCCGCCAGCGGCGGTGAAGCCAAGGCCATTAGCCAGGGCATCGGTTGGGATATGCAGCCGGTATTCTCGCCAGATGGACAAAAAATTGCCTTTGTTAGCGACCGTGACGGCGGTGATAATATATGGGTGATGAATGCCGATGGTAGCGGGGCCAAAGCCATTACCACTGAAAAAAGCAACCTAGCCCATGACCCAGACTGGAGTCCTGATGGTCAGTATATTGTCGCCCGCAAAGGGTTTACCTCAGGGCGTTCAAAAGCCGCTGGTGAAGTGTGGGTATTTCACCGTTCTGGCGGTGAAGGGTTACAGTTAATCAAGCGTCCCCATGGTAAAAAAGATCAGAAGGACCGCGGCGAAGCCACTTATTCGGCCGACGGCCGTTATGTTTATTTCAGCGAAGATGCCACCCCTGGCCGAGTTTGGCAATACAACAAAAACCCCACCGATGAAGTGTTTGTGATCAAACGTTTAGATCGTGACAATGGCGAGGTTGAAACCATTGTCGATGGCCCCGGTGGTGCGGTACGCCCGGCTGTCAGTCATGATGGCAAATTGCTGGCCTTTGTTAAACGGGTCGACACCACCAGCGTGTTGTTTTTAAAAGACTTAACCTCTGGCAAGCAATGGCCTATTTATCAAAAAATGGAGCGTGACCTGCAAGAAACCTCTGGCAACCATGGCATGTATCCTAAATTCAACTGGACTGCCGATGATAAAAGCCTAGTGTTTTGGGCTGGTGGCAAAATTCGCAAAGTCGATGTTGACAGTAAAGTCGCCCAAGTCATTCCTTTTAAGGTTAAAACCGAGCTGAAAATTCAAAAAGCGCTGCGTTTTAAGGTGGATGTTGCGCCAGATACGTTAGACATTAAAATGCCTCGTTGGGCTCAGGTCTCTCCACAGGGAGATAAATTGGTTTTTCAGGCGTTAGGCCACTTATATGTGCAGGATTATCCTAGCGGTAAACCGAAACGCTTAACCAAGCAAAATAACCATTTTGAGTTTTACCCGTCGTTTTCACGAGACGGCAAAAAGATTGTTTATGTGAGCTGGGACGATGACAAACTTGGCCATATTCGCCAAATTTCGACTCGGGGCAGAAAAGCCAAACTGATCACCGAACAACCCGGTCATTATATCTCCCCCAAATTTTCACCGGATGGTAAACAGGTGGTTTACCGCAAAGTGTCTGGCGGATATTTGACCAGCCCAGAGTGGTCAATGACCACCGGGATTTTTCTTACCTCGGTGAAAAAAGGTCAACCCATTCAACTTAGCAAAAGCGGCTCTAATCCACATTATGGCTCATCCGCTGAGCGTATTTTCTTTAGTGATCGTAATGATACCGGCGGCCTGACCTTTAAGAGTGTCGATAGTCATGGTCATCAAGAACGCAGCCACCTTAATGGTGCTAAAGTTACTGAATTTGCTTTGTCTCCCGATGGTCGTTGGGTCGGTTTTACTCAGCAATTTAACGCTTGGATCACCCCATTTCATTTAACTGGTCAAACTGTTGATATCAGTACCAAAAGCGAAGCTTTACCGCTGGTTCAGGTGGCCAAAGCATCTGGCGAGTTCATGCACTGGTCGGGCGATAGTGATGAATTATTTTGGTCATTGGGTACTCAAGTATTTGGTCGTAAATTAAAAGAAGCGTTTGCGTTTATTGCCGGTGCACCTGAAAAACTACCCGCGCCAGTCAGCCAGGGAATGCAGATTAAAATGCAGCGCAAAGCCGATAAACCACAAGGTTTAGTGGCCTTTAAGGGCGCACAAATTATCACTATGCGTGGTGATGAAGTGATTAAACACGGCGTGGTGGTGGTTGAGAATAACCGCATTATCGCGGTTGGTGATGCCAACACCAAAATCCCGGCCAAAGCCAAAGTTGTCGATGTGACAGGCAAAACCATGATCCCCGGGCTGGTGGATGTTCATGCCCATGGCGGTCAGGCCAGTTATGAAATTGTGCCGCAGCAAAACTGGAGTCACTATTCATCCATCGCCTTTGGCGTGACCACCATTCATGACCCGTCGAATGATACCAGTGAAATCTTTGCCGCTGCTGAAATGATCCGCAGTGGTCAAATCGTTGGCCCACGGATCTTTTCAACCGGTACCATTTTATATGGTGCCAAGGGACCGGGTTATACCGCTACCATTAATAACCTCGAAGATGCCCGTTTTCATGTTAAACGGCTTAAAGACGTGGGTGCCATCTCGGTGAAAAGTTATAACCAGCCACGACGAGACCAGCGTCAGCAAGTGATTCAGGCAGGCCGTGAAATGGGCATGATGGTGGTGCCCGAAGGCGGCGCGAAAGTGCAGCATAATATGAATATGATTGTTGATGGCCATACCGGGGTTGAACATGCACTGCCAGTGACCCATTTTTATCAAGATTTAAAACAATTATGGTCGCAAAGTGAAACCGGTTATACCCCAACCTTGGGTGTGGCGTATGGCGGCATATCTGGAGAAAACTATTGGTATGACCGCACTGAGGTATGGAAAAATGAGCGCCTATTGCGTTATACCCCTGCCAATGAAGTGGTGCCTGTGTCAATCAGACGCCGCACCGCGCCAGACAGTCACTATAACCATTTTCAAGTCGCCAAAATGGCCAAAGAAATGATGGACCTAGGCGTATCGGTGCAGTTGGGTGCCCATGGTCAGCGCGAAGGTTTAGCGGCGCACTGGGAACTATGGATGTTTGAACAAGGTGGCATGACACCGCTGCAAGCCATTCGAGCAGGTACCATCGCCGGGGCAAAATACTTGGGCATGGATTCAGATATCGGATCGATTGAAGCGGGCAAATTGGCAGATTTGGTGATTATTGATGGTGACGTATTGCGCGATTTAAAGCGCAGTGAATACGTTCAATACACCATGATTAATGGCCGATTGTATGAAGCCGCGACGATGAATGAAGTGGTGACCGGGGATCGTAAACGTAAGCCGTTTTATTTTGAGTGAGCTCATGGGGTTAGAGTCGACTCAATTTGTGTACAGGCAAGCTGTACGACAAATCTCGCTGACTCTGACCCCGGGTAAATGCCCTATCTACTTGGCTTTATTCACTATACAATACTTTGATTTAAAGCCCATTTTACACAAAGGATAACCTTGAGGAACAATGAAAAAATACATTACTAAAATTGATGCTGTTTTG
>JBLGCB010000329.1:0-7866 GCA_047617105.1 Phenylobacterium sp.
TGGGCCAACGATTGTTTGCCACCAATTGTTCGGTGTGCCATGGCTCTACCGCCACAGGTGCGGTGGGTTTTCCGAATCTGACTGATGATGTTTGGTTATGGGGCAGTAAAGGCGCTGATATTGAAGCGACCATCAAACATGGTCGCACCGCCTATATGCCAGCATTTAAAAGCATCTTTAATCACAGCCAAATCAGCGATATTGGCGTTTATTTGCAGTCGATGGATGGCAATAAAGGCGGTGAAGGTGGCGGTGAAGATGGCGGTGAAGGTAATAGTGGCGCGATTGCTCGGGGACGTGGCCATTTTGCTCAGGTGTGTTTTGCCTGTCATGGCGACCAAGCCAAAGGCAAGCCGCTGATGGGCGCACCGGATTTAACCAATAGTCACTGGTTATATGGCAATAGTACCGCCGTGCTGGAGCAATCGATGAAAAACGGCCGCCAGGGCATTATGCCTGCGTTTAATGACCGATTAGGCGAAGATAAAGTGCATATATTGGCCGGTTATGTTTATGGTCTGACTAAACCGAGATAGTTGGAAAAATCAAAATGAGCAAAGCCACTACAGCCGCGCGCGGTGAACCCATTGACATCGTCAATGTAGCAGATGATTCTCGGGTTTATAACCTCTACGAAAGTAGAGAAAAGATTTATACCCGTCAGGTTGAAGGGTTTTATCAGCGACTGCGTTTGTTTACCGGTTGGCCGTTGTTGTTGGGGTATTTTTTATTACCGTGGATAAATCTCGATGGTCGCCAAGCGTTGTTGTTTGATTTGCCAGCACGTAAATTTCATGTGGCCTGGCTGACGTTTTGGCCACAAGATTTTGCCTTGTTGGGTTGGGCGTTGATTATTGCCGCGTTTGCGCTGTTTTTTGTCACCACTTGGCTGGGACGAATTTGGTGCGGTTATTCTTGCCCGCAAACGGTGTGGACCGCCATTTATATGTGGATGGAACAAATCAGCGAAGGCAGTCGCAATCAGCGTATAAAGCTCGACAAAATGCCTTGGTCGATGAATAAGCTGATCAAAAAAACCATCAAGCACAGTATGTGGTTGGGTTTTGGTCTGTTGACTGGTGTAACGTTTATTGGCTATTTCTACGGCATCAGGCAGATGGTGGTGGATATCGCCACTTTGCAGATGTCTTGGGCCGCGTTGGGTTGGGTGTTGTTGTTCTCTTTTGGCACTTATCTCAATGCGGGTTGGTTGCGCGAACAAGTTTGTCTTCATATGTGCCCTTATGCCCGTTTTCAGGCGGTGATGTTTGACCGTAAAACCCTGATTGTTTCTTATGATCAGCAAAGAGGTGAAAGCCGCGGACCTCGCAAAAGATCGCAAAAAGCGGCTGAGCATGGTTTGGGGGATTGCATTGACTGCAAATTATGTGTTCATGTTTGCCCCACTGGCATTGATATTCGTGAGGGATTGCAATATGAGTGCATTGATTGTGCGTTATGTATTGATGCCTGTGATGATGTGATGACCAAAATGGGTTATCAACCCCAATTGATTTCGTACACCACTTTGGCGCAGGTTGAGGGTGATAAGTCTTCTATTTGGCGGCCTAAATTGATTGGTTATGGGGTGGCGACACTGGTGATGGCGCTGGCATTTGCGGCGACGTTATATGCTCGGGTGCCGTTGCAACTGGATGTGATCAGAGATCGGGGCGCGCTTTATCAACAACGCCCAGATGGTTTGGTGCAAAACATTTATACTCTGAAAATTATTAATATGGACAATGTCGATCATCAAATCACCCTGAGCGTTGAAGGGTTATCTGGCATTGCTTTTGAAGCACCACAGCGTATTGAGGCGCTATCGGGCGAGGTACTGGATTTGCCGGTAGTTGTTAAAATCAATCCTGAGCAGGTAAAGCAAATCACCAATAAAATTGTCTTCACCATTACCACCGAGGGTGACACACCTTTGATAGATAAACGAGAATCTCGCTTTTTTGGACCAACGAAATGAATAATGTGGCAGCTGCTTTGAACAACAAACCTTGGTACCAGCATAAAATGGTGTGGCTGGTGATTGGCTTGCCGTTAACGTCGGTGATTGTCGGGATTGCTTTTGTTATTACTGCTGTTCGCGGTGGTGATGATGTGGTGAAAGACAATTATTATAAAGAAGGCAAAGCGATTAATCGTCAGTTTGAAGAAGATGAGCAAGCGCAACAACAGGCGATCAGTGCGGTGGTGAATTTTGACCCGCAAACGCAAAAGATGCGAATGACATTGATGTCGGTGTCGCCACCCTTTATTCGTTTTTCGTTATTTCATACTGCCAAACAAGCCTATGATTTGAGCGGCGCGTTGGCCAAAGTCTCAGATGCGGTTGATGGTAAAGGGGGAATTTACCAATATCAATTTACTCAAGAACAGGCAACCCGGTTAAACGGCCAATGGTATCTTGAAATCAAAGGTGACGATGGTCAGGGCAATAATATTTGGCGTTTGCGCGCTCGGGTGATTTTACCGACCAATCAAGCCATTGTGCTAAGCCCGATAAAAAGTCCGGTTGCAAGCTGATGGCTGAGAATATTGCTTTGTTACATCTGCTTGGTCATGACGAGGGCGCAACAGCTGAGGTACCAGTTGAGGTATTAGTTGAGGTATTAATCTTGTGTTTTCATTGTCAGCAGCCAGTGTTAAAAGGCGGCTCTTATCAGTTTGAAATCGAGGGCCGTCAACAACCAATGTGCTGTCCAGGTTGCATGGCGGCAGCATCGATGATCCAAAGTGCCGATTTAAGTCAATATTATACCTTTCGTAAGCTTTCTGAGCAGGCAGTTGTTAGCACCGAGCAGTCCTCCTCTGCCTTTAATGCCAGTGATCAGCAGGAATATCAAGCGTATGCCAAAGCAGATTTTCTCAATCAATATAGCCGAGTGATTGATGAAGGCACCAGTCAGCAAAGCCTAGAAGTGGACTTAATTATTTCGGGTATTCGTTGTGCTGCTTGTGTTTGGTTACTGGAAAATTATCTGACCAATAGGGTCGGGGTTAAAAAAGTCAGCATTGACTTGGCCAGTCATCGTGCTTATTTGTCGTTAGTCGATGACGATCTTGAGCTATTGGTTGCCGCGATTTTTGCCGCGATTAAACAGCTGGGTTATCAGGCTTATCCTTATGTTGCCAGTATCGAAGAGAATCTTTATCAACACCAAAAGCGCAACCTGTTAAAAGCGTTGGGGGTCAGCGCGATTGGGGTGATGCAGGTGATGATGTTTACCGTGGCCTTGTATGCCGGCGCTTTTGAGGGCATGTCTGCACAATTACAATCATTGTTGCGCTGGTCGTCGTTGTTTGTGGCAACGCCGGTGGTGTTGTATGCGGCGAGATTGTTTTTTATGAATGCTTGGCGTGATTTGAAAAAACGCCGCGCGGGTATGGATTTACCGGTGGCTTTGGCCATTGCGGCGGCTTATATCGCCAGTTTAATCAATACGGTGTGGCTCACTGGCGAGGTCTATTTTGAATCGGTGGCGATGTTTACCTTCTTTTTGTTATTGAGCCGTTATATTGAATTGACCGCGCGGCAGCAACGCTGTTTATCGACCAGTGCTTTGGTGTCGGTGTTTCCAACCTATGCGCTGCGCTATCAACAAGATCAAGTTTGCTCGGTACTTCTGAATGAGTTAAAGCTTGGCGATACCGTGCAAGTGAAAAATGGTGCGGTGATCCCCGCTGATGGTGTTATTGCCACAGGGTGTACTCAAATTGATGAAAGCGCGTTTTCTGGCGAATCTTTGCCGTTAAGCCGTAAAAAAGGCGATCAGGTCTTTGCTGGCAGTATCAATGTGCAAAATCCTTTTGATATGACGGTGGCATCGTTGCCGCAACAAAGTTTGATTTCAAATATGGTCAGATTGTCACAAAGGGCGGCGGCAGATAAACCTGCGGTGGCATTGTTGGCCGATAAAATTGCCGGACAATTTGTCCTAGTGGTGCTGTTGATTGCACTGGTAGCGGCGATTGGCTGGTCTTTTGTTGCGGTCGAGCAGGTGTTTGCGATCACTTTGGCGGTGCTGGTGGTTTCTTGCCCTTGTGCACTGTCTTTGGCCACACCAGTGGCGCTGTCGGTGGCCAGTTCGAGATTGATGGCTGCGGGTTTGATGCCAACCACGGGAGTTTTGTTACCCGCATTGGCAGAGGTAGATTGTGTCCTTTTTGATAAAACAGGGACTTTGACCGATGGTCAGTTAACATTGGCTGGGATTTATTCCTTTGTCGCAACCAACGATAGCGACATACTCAACTTAGCCGCGGCATTGGAAAACGGCATTAATCATCCGCTGGCCAAAGCCATTACCGATGCAGTTAAACTGTATCCGGGTAAATCAGCTGTTAAGGAACAGCTGGTGGTTCAGGGCGGTGGGGTATCAGGTGTGGTCAATCGCAGCCGTTATTATTTAGGCAATGCTGATTTTGTCGCCGAGGAAACCGCTTTATCTGTGCCGCAAGCCCCCTGCGACAGCCAAAATGCTATCTGTGTGGTATTGGCTGATGAACAACAAGTCATCGCTTGGTTGGTGTTTAGAGATCAGCTTAAAGCCGATGCCAAGCAAGCCCTTAACCAAATACAAAACAGTGGTAAAAGTGTCCACTTGGTTTCTGGTGATAGTGCTGGGGCCAGTGAGTTTATCGCGGGTCAATTGGCGATTGACCATGTTAACGGTCAGATGTCACCAGAGGATAAAGTGGCTTATTTAAGCCGCTTAACGGCAGCTAATCACAAAGTGTTGATGGTGGGCGATGGCATTAATGATGCGGCGGCATTAAAACAAGCCCATGTTTCTGTGGCCATGAGCAATGCGACTGAATTTGTTCAGGCCAAAGCCGATGGAGTGATGCTGTGTTCGCAAGTGCAGGTGATTGCCGATGCGCTGGTATTGGCCAATAAAACTCAGCGAATCATTGGCCAAAACATCGGCTGGGCACTGGCGTACAATTTAACCGCGATGCCACTGGCGGCGCTGGGGTTGATTGCGCCGTGGTTGGCGGCGTTGGGTATGTCGTTGTCATCTTTGCTGGTATTGCTTAATTCCTATCGGTTAAAGGCGCACCATTTTGAATAGTTTGTTTTTATTAATTCCGATGTCATTGCTGATTTTAGTCGGGGTTATCGTGGTATTTATCTGGGCGGTGAATACCAGACAGTTCGATGACCTTGAAAAACATGGTTACGATATTATTTTTGATACCGATGAAAATTTGGCGTTAAACAAAAAAAAGGCCCAGGTGCACGACGCAGCTAAGCCTAATAAGCCCAATAAGGCCAATAAGGCCAGTACGGCTGAGCAACAAAGCAACCAGTACCATGAATGAATTGATGATATTGAGCAGCGCGTTTTTGATGGGCTTGTTTTCTGCGCCGCATTGCTTGGCGATGTGCGGTGGATTAATGTCGGCGATGGGTTTAAACAGTGATAATAACCGTTTTTGGCCGCGTTTAGTTGGAGTGTTGAAAGTGAATCTCGGCCGTTTGTTCAGTTATGGTCTGCTGGGATTACTGGCAGGCCTGCTAGGCATGACCTTTCATCAACTATTACCCGGTGCTGGAGTGGTGTTACGTTGTATGGCGGGTGGGTTGCTAATGGTGATGGGATTGTATATCGGCGGTTGGTGGTTGGGTCTGAGACACCTTGAACAAGCGTTATATGGTCTGTGGACACGGTTGCAAAAGCTTTGCACTGGTGTCACTAATCACAGCAGAGGTGGGCGTGACAGTAAAATGTTCACTGGTTTGTTGTGGGGCTGTTTACCCTGCGGTTTGGTGTATTCAGCCTTGTCTATGGCAATGACACTACCAACGCCGTGGCAAGGGGGATTGTTTATGGTCAGCTTTGGTTTTGGCACCTTACCGGTGCTGATGGGGGCTGGGATGATGTCGGCATCGTTTGCTCAATTTATTCGGCATAAATGGGTCAAGTCAGGGGCGGGTATCGCATTGATTGGCTTTGGCCTCTGGACGCTGGTCGGGTTTTTTGCGATGGATCACGCTGAGCATTCAGGGCATTCAGGGCATTCAGCGCATGGCGGTCAGACTGAGCAGGAGCATCATGGCCATCACTAACAGCAAGTAACAAAGAGTATGGCTTGGTCCATATTCTTATTTTTATAACAATTAAACAAAATAAAAATGTAACTGTTCAGCGTGCTTAGATTTCGCTTCAGAGCAAGGCATTGTCGCACGGAAAATAGGCGCATATAGGTCATATGTAACTGTTTGAGTACGACAATAACGCCGTTATGGTGTGAAAGATGAGTGCGCTGAATAGTTACAAATGTAATTGGAGAATGGTTCGATGAATCACATACTAGGTTTATTTACTCACCCGCAACGGGAATGGCTTAAAATTGGCAAAGACAATGATAGTATCATTAAGCATTATCTGGGCTTTATTATTATTATCGCCCTAATACCTGTGGTCGGCTGGTATTATGGGTTAACCCAAATTGGTTGGACCTTGGGTGATCACTTGATCAAAATCACCGAAGATTCCGCCCTTCGGGTATTGGCATTGTTTTATCTGGCGATGCTGGGTGGTGTTGGGATGTTAGGTTTTATGGTCCACTGGATGGCTGATACCTATAAGGCAGAAACGACCTATGCCAAAGGGGTTGGTATCGCTGCTTATTCTTGTACACCGCTGTTTATTGCTGGTGCCTGCGGTTTCTACCCCATCTTATGGTTGGATATCATTTTGGTCACCGCGGCGGCGTGTTATGCGGTGTATTTATTGTATCTGGGCGTGCCGACGGTGCTGGATATTCCCAAAGAACGTGGTTATCTGTTTGCCAGCGCGATGATTGCGGTTGGACTGGTGATGACAGTGGCGTTGATGGGGGCTACAGTTATTTTGTGGAGCATGGGCGCGATGCCCGTGTTTGTGTAACCTTTGCAAATAACATACGAGCGCCTAGCGCAGAGAAAAGCAAAAGCGTTTTTGGCATTGGTGTATATGTTGTTATTAGGTTTGTTGGACGTTTGATGGGGTATGAGCGTTGTTCTTTTCGACTACCACAGAGACACAGAGCGCACAGAGGAACACAGAGTAAAAGCGTTTTTGTTGTTTTTATACTGGAGAATATATGGACAGAATCAAAATCATGGTCACCGACATAACTGAGTTGGCCGTCGATGTTATTGTTAACGCTGCCAATCAAAGCTTGTGTGGCGGTGGCGGCGTCGATGGGGCAATTCATCGTGGTGCAGGCCCTGAGTTGTTGGCTTTGTGTCGGACGCTCGGCGGCTGTCAAACGGGTATGGCCAAGATAACGCCGGGATTTAATTTGCCTGCTAAACAGATTATCCACACGGTAGGACCCGTTTGGACTGGTGGTGATGATAATGAGGCACAGCTGTTGGCTTCATGTTATCGCGAGTGTTTTGCTTTGGCGGTGGCCAATGATTGTGCCAGTATTGCTTTTCCGGCGATTAGCTGTGGTATATATCGATTTCCTGTTGAACAGGCGTGTCAGATAGCGTTGGGCGAGACTAAAGCGTTTTTAGCCGATGGCTTACAGGCCAAGAAGATTAAGGAGGTGGTTTTTGCTTGCTTTGATAGCAAAATGGCGGCGGTGGTAGGCGCGGCGTTACACCGCGAATCATGATAAGTGTAAGTAACTGTTCAGCGTGCTTAGCTCTCGCTTCAGAACAAGGCACTTTCATATGGCAAATAGGCGCACGGAAAATAGGCGCATATAGGATATATGTAACTGTTTGAGTACGACAATAACGCCGTTATGGTGCGCAAGATGAGTGCGCTGAATAGTTACTTTAGCCACTGGCAAAGGACTGTTCGATAGCAACGGCTTTGGCTTCATAACCATCAAGCTTGTTGATACCTAGCT
>JBLGCB010000330.1:0-7825 GCA_047617105.1 Phenylobacterium sp.
AGCCGAGTGCACAAACATTGCTCACTGCAAGGGGCCAGATGCTGATCATCTGGTTGTTAATGGTTTGTTTATGATATTTTTTCGCTTGAACAGTCTGTGTACATTCCTTATGTGCTCAGGGCTGTAACCCTGTTGTTTGAATAGATTTTGTAATAAAGTTGAAATTCATGAATACGTATGCAAAATTGTAATTTTTTGAATGTTGATTTTAACAGGTAACTTCCAAGAAAAGCGCTTTCATGGCGCTTATAAGATCGTAGTTGGATCTTTTCACCCTCTTTTTGCCGATTTAATGTTGATTTTGCGTTTTCTTTTTTGATGTTTTTAGTGAATTTATCTTGCATACGTATTCAGTGTTGACCTTGGGGTTTAGCTGGTTAATAGTGGCCCCATCGACGGACAGTGCTTAAAATACAATAAAACTTTTGCTGATACTTTTGTTCACAATTTAATCTAACAGGTAAATGAAATGAAAATAAAACAATCACTACTCGCCGCTGGCTTAGCATTGGGTTTGACTCAATCTGCGATGGCCCAACCGACCACTTTTGTGCATTTATTTGAATGGAATTGGGTCGACATTGCGACAGAGTGCGAAACGTATTTGGGACCTAAAGGGTATGCAGCAGTGCAGGTTTCACCACCGAATGAACATATTCAAGGTAACACTTGGTGGACTCGTTATCAGCCCGTAAGTTATGTATTGCAAAGCCGCGGTGGTAACCGTGCTGAGTTTATCGACATGGTCGAACGTTGTAACGCCTCAGGTGTACAAATTTATGTTGATGCGGTGATTAATCATATGGGATTTGGTAGTGGCACCGGGGTCGCGGGTAGCAGCTTTGGCAGTCTTAACTTTCCAAACTATAGCCCACAAGATTTTCATGCGGCTTGTGGTATCACCGCTGAAGATTATGGCAATAATCGCTGGCGGGTACAAAATTGTGGTTTGCCTGGGCTACCAGATTTAGATACCGGGTCGGATTACGTGCGCACCACGCTGGCCAATTATTTAAATGACTTGGTCAATATCGGGGTGGCTGGTTTCAGGTTTGATGCTTCAAAACATATGGCGGTTGAAGATATTCAGGGGGTTTTGGCTAAGGTCAATGGTTCGCCACTGGTATTTCAAGAAGTGATTGACCAAGGCGGTGAGGCAGTTACAGCCAATGAATATCAGGCCACCGGTTTGGTGACTGAATTTAAATATACCACTGAATTGGGCAATGTTTTTCGCAATGGCAGCTTGTCTTCATTAAGCAATTTTGGCGAAGGCTGGGGATTTTTGCCGAGCAGTTCGGCGGTGGTTTTTGTTGATAACCACGATAACCAGCGCGGTCATGGTGGTGGCGGTAATGTGATCACCTATATGGATGGTCGTTTGTATGATTTGGCCAATGTATTTATGCTGGCTTATCCCTATGGTTATCCCAAAGTGATGTCGAGCTATGATTATGGCAGCGATACCGATGCGGGTGCACCAGCTGTTTCAGTGCATAATAATGGCAATTTAGAATGTTTTGGCACTGATTGGAAATGTGAGCATCGTTGGGGTTATATCGCCGGGGCAATGGATTTTAGGAATAATACCGCAGACAACTTTGCCACCACCCGATGGTGGGACAATAGCGGCAATCAAATCGCCTTTGGTCGTGGCAGTTCAGGTCATGTGATCATCAATAAGGAAGAGGGTACCTTAAATGCCACTATTGCTACCGATATGGCCGCGGGTCAATATTGTAATGTATTAAAGGGTGAATTGGCCGCAGATGGCGAATCTTGCAGCAGCGAAACTATTACGGTAAATGCCGATGGCACCATTAATGCTAGTGTTGCACCATGGGATGCGGTAGCAATTCATCAAGGGGCGAAAGTTACAGACATCATCATACCCCCAGTAGATGACTGGCAGCGCACGGTGATTTTTATTCAATCGCAAACTTCGAGCGGTCAGGATATGTTTGTCCGTGGTGGCATTGACCATGCTTATGCCAACGCCAACCTAGGCAAAAACTGTGCAACCACTAACTTTGAGTGTGGCATTCCTATCATTCATCGTAATACGCTTAATGTCACTACGGCACCTTGGAAGCTGAACGAAAACTATCTTGATTGGTATGGCAGCGAAGCGGCGCAGAATACCGACGCCGATGGTACGCCACTGGATTGGACCACCAATTTATGGCCTGACAGCTGGGGCACCAAACGCACCGTGACGATTGACGGTTATGGTGAAACGCCACTGAATATTTGGGGCCAACATTATTGGATGTTAGACGTGGATATGGATTGCAGCAAAACCGTCAACGGTAAGTTCGAAGTTAAAGCGTTTGTTAAAAATGGCCAAGGCTGGGAAGGGGATATTCAACAAGCCAATACTGCCTATGCGACCAATAACCATGTGGCCGAGTGTGGCAAAATCAATAAATTTGATTTTAGTGGTAATAGTGTTGAGGTGAGAGGGTTTTAGGCCTTTCTACCAGCTTGGGATGCAAATGCATAAGCCATTTATTGCAGCAAGGAGGCTGCTGTTTTAATTGGACGAAAAGGCGTTCATTTTTTAGCTAATCATCACTCCTTGGCGCTTAAGTTTACATGTCTCACTAAGTGACGCGATCATAGATGATCAGGGTGGCAAGGGGTTATGTAGAACAATCACACGCCCCCTTTGTTTGTCGTTTGGTGTAACGACAGCCCCGTGAAATAAACGCTTTACTTTTATTGGTTGACGTTATTTCATTCTGGCAACTATACGCCCTCCTCGGTATTTAAATTCATTGAATGAATGAATATTCGACTTGGTTGACGAGTTTTGCCTGGTCGGGCACAGCTTGGTTTCATCGTTATGTCAGAAGTTATGCCGCCCCGACCTCCTTCTCCACCCCGGGCAGGTGATGAACTTGCTGAGATTGAGCTTTTGTGTTGCTCTGGCACAACAATGATTATATTGGATGCTAGTCCACCATGCCCTCCTCGTCCACCACTCGCGCCTGCTCCTCCCGCCCCTGAAATACCATTATTTCCTGTCCATATATTATCGTGCTCCAATTGGTAAGGTGATTGTGGGTGTATCGTTTTGTGTTGTGGCAAGTTATTTGGCATCCATCCAAGCCCTCCTTTACCGCCAATCCCGCCGTGCCCTCCATTGCCACCACATCCGCCTTCGCCAGCGGATGCGTGTATTGTAAGGTTCAAGTCTTGCCAGTTTTTCAGGTCAAAGATAACCAACTCAACAAAACGTTGTATTTTCCCATTGCCCCCTTTTCTACCATAGTCACCATCAAGTCCGTCTGTTCCATTGGTTCCATCCAAGCCACGGGTTGGAGTAGAAAGGATCTCAATCCCCCCAATTCTTAGATTAAAGTCGTATCCATCCCCATCTTCTCCATCATCACCATTATTCCCATTGTTACCATCAATCCCTGCCAATGCGCACAAAGTCGCATTGTTGGTCAAATTATCGCTGTCAGTATCAGTAACGTTATCGCTCGTCATCATTGATTTAAGTTGACAAGTTTCGGATCGAAAGTTAAAAACAGCAAACTGTGAATGACTTAATGTTGATAAATGTGTTAGCGGTGATGGCCGACGAATAAGGGTTCCTACATAAAATGAAAGCACGTCTCCACGGCTAAGGATCCGGCCACCGTCTTCAATGATTAAGTGTTTGACATTAATGAAACTATGTACCTCCTTTCCTTCTGTGATGGTTTTATTGATACAATTAGTGACATCCCATATTTCATTATATTTTACGACTTTATAATCAATGACATTGTATTGACATATTAATGGCATATGAGGAAGCATCGCATTCTCGTCTGCTTTTGATAATTCTCCTTTGCCAAATACATGACCTTCAACCCGGTCATGTATTCCCTGGCCAATCCGTTGCCTATATTCGAGTCCCTCTGTCAAGCATGTTTCTCGAAAATCTCTCGTTTTGTCTGAAATTGGCCGAAGTTGACGAAGCTTATGAATAGAATATTCTTTGCCATGCGTCGTCCCATACTTATTGATTTGGGTTAATAAATCATCGCTAGCCTTTTTGTAGCGATGATCAGTACCCGAATTTAAGTTAACGGATTGTTTATCCATAAATCATTAATCCTGATTAGTGAAGTTAAAAGTGCTGTATTGGGCAGTTGCTCCTGGCTGGCCCTGAGTGCCATCTTTCCCATATTTCTCGGTTGTTGGCGCTGAATCGCCTACTGAGCCTGTTGAGCCGTTGCATGCAGAACCATTACCACCAGCACCTCCTCTACCAGCAGCCCCCGGTGCTCCACCACGCCCAAAAGCGCCTCCGATACCAACATTTGTTGTTATTACATAGCCCAGTGCTGCATTAATTTTCGAGTAAGTTTCTATGTAAAGCGAAATGCCATCTCCACCATTGGAACCATTGCCACCATTGCCGCCACTTCCTCCGACAGCGCCATCTCCACCTGTGCCGCCTTTTCTTGAATGGCAGCCATCTACGTGGCCTGAACCGCCTTTCCCACCATTACCACCGTTACCACCATCCTGTCCTGTGCTTCCTGAACCGCCATTCCCGGCAAGTGCGAGAATGCCCAAGGGCAATTTTGTCACTGGGAAATTATCAGTCGAGCCGTCAGTTATAATCAGCAAACCGCTTCCAATGCCTTTTTTTCCATCTCGACCTGAATTGCCTTGTGTTCCCGGGCCACCGTTGTTGCCAGGGCCGCCATTATTGCTGCTCGTTGATTCACCTTGATCTCCTGTTTCTCCTACCTGGGCTGACTCTGTGTATGCGATACCAGAGCTACCGTTTGCGCCTTGCATTTGCACCTGCGTATTTACCGTAGATCCTGAAACATCAAACCCCTTCTTGAAAATAAGTCGAAGATTATTGGTATTTACGATTAATTGGCCAGCGCCTTTAAAAGTAACAAGCTCATTGAACACAAGAATAAGCGTATTTGTCGGCGATGTCAGCGCGATTTGTTTATCAATGAGTTCCGGTTCGACCACTGTATTAAGCCCTACAGTGAAAGGGAGGAGTGATGATAAATTGGTATCCTGTGATGTTGCATCTAACCCTAACCCTAAGATGGTATTTAAATCATTACTGGCAACACCTGTGTACGGGATGTCACGAGATTTCAATCCGCCCGACACTTGATTATAGAGTTGCTTAGCACCTGGCTCAATGACATTTAGGATCTCTTTAAGGTCGGTTAGATTATCAATTACGACTGTGTCAGACTTACCATCTATCATCGCCTCTTGAAATTGTTGTAATGTTTTTGTTGAATGTTGAGCGTAATTTGTCATTTTTATTGCCTTAATCAATTAGTGTAATCAACGATGCGCCATAGTATTGTTTTTCACAGCTTAAACGCATCGTCGGTGAAAAAAGTCGCGGCTACAGTAGTTCTGTCAAACACCGAATCAGATTGATTCGGTGTTTGGAATGGCTCACAACCTTTGAGGCATATACTATCGACTTTGCCAAGATAAACTATTACACGGCTATTACACGGAAAATGATTCAGGTCAACAGGCATGGTTCAGTGAGCAAATCGCCAATTACACCATCGCACAGATATCTGATGGCGAGCGGGTGGTGTTTTCGGGTTCTGTTTGGTAATTGATAAAAGTGGCAGATTCATTCCAGCAAGAAATCATTGGTTTTTGTGATAAATCAGAAAATGAACTGACCTTTATTTTCAGCCTTAGCCAAGATGAAGAGAGTACTGACTTAAGGCTGCAAAGCAAAACACTTTGTATAGACTTCGAGATCCGTAGCCATCATTATTTAACGGCTTTGTTGGCGAGATATAGAAATCAGGACAATCAAAATAGGATAGATGAACATCTTCAGGGCTGGGTATCCATCGAAAAATTGACCACTGATTTGGGGTTGACCGAAAGCCATGTTAATATTCAAATTCATCGGGCAAGAAAGCAATTAGCCGATAAATTACAAGGTTATGGCACGGGTCGATGCTGGTTGAGCGTAAAAAAGGTCAGGTGAGGTTTGGCGCGACCAACTTTAAGATATTTAAAGGCAAAGAAATAGAAGTGGACAGTGTCGGCGTCAATTCTTAACAGATATTATGCGTGAATCTGCTATGCTATCAAACTAAGTTTAGGCACTCATTTTCTCCCAATCATTAAGGAAACCATTCACAATGGCCACAGACCGTTTAGCCGCAGTACTGACCGCGATTGATAACATCAATGCCCAAGACCCTAACCAAACCCTAGTTGATAGTAAACCGCAACCCAAAGAGCTGATTTATGCCCAGCAAATGACGGCGACTTTGGCGCAACATTGGCCAGATGCTGATGAGTTATTACAAATCGCGGTTCATGGTCAGCATATTAAACGCTGGTCGGTTAAACGTGATGAATACGAGCTTGGCAAAGCGGGTTATTTAAAATGGCGTAAGGCGTTGGCGGTGTTACACGCAGACTTAACACAAAGCATTATGTTGGCTGAGGGGTATGATGATACACAAGCTGCGCAGACTGGGGCGGTGATACGTAAAGAAAAGTTAAGATCAGACCCGCGTGCACAAACTTTAGAAGATGTCGCCTGCTTGGTGTTTTTAAGCCATAATCTTGGCGAATTTGCCGCCAAACACGATGACGCCAAAGTGATCGACATTTTGCAAAAAACTTGGCGCAAAATGTCAGATAAAGGTCACGAAATCACGCTCAGTGTTAAATTGGCCGATGATTTGGCCGCCTTGGTGAACAAAGCGTTAGCCTAATCACCGATTCCCTACCAAAGCCCGCCTAAATCTTTCCAGCGATTGACCATATAACAAAACAGTTCTGTGGTCCGCTCGGTGTCATACAAGGCGCTATGCGCTTCTTTATTATTAAAATCAATCCCGGCCGCTTGGCAGGCTTTAATTAACACGGTTTGGCCGAGACACAGTCCAGCCAGTGAGGTGGTATCAAAGGTAACAAAGGGATGAAACGGGCTGCGTTTGACCTTGGTGCGTTTTAGCGCGGCAGTGATAAAGCCGTGGTCAAAGGCGGCATTGTGGGCGACAATCACTGAGCGCTGACATTTGGCTGCCTTTTGCGCTTTTTTGACGAATTTACACAATTCTGTCATCGCTTCGGTTTCAGATACTGCGCCGCGTAATGGATTTGTTGGGTCAATGCCGTTAAACTCTAAAGCAGCGGGTTCAAGAATCGAACCTTCAAAAGGTTCGACATTAAACCAGATGGTCTCGTCTGGGTGTAATGTGCCGTCCTCATCCATCTTCACCGTGCAGGCGGCAACTTCTAGCAGGGCATCGGTTTTGGCGTTAAAACCGGCGGTTTCGACATCGATGACGACCGGAAAATAACCGCGAAATCGCTCGGATAAAACATATGGATTGGAATCTGACATGGTGGCTTCAAATGCTAATTTTAAATTAGACGGGATTATCGCAAATTCGCGTCAAAAAATCTCGAGAAATTTAGGCATGATATCTGCTTAAGCTAAAAAGAGTGTTAAGCGTAAGTTAAGACAGTTAACGAATATCAATGAATACAGGTGTACCATGACAATGTTTAAGGGTTTATTGATCACATCGGTGATAGGGTTGACGGCAATGACCGGGCAAGCTTCTGCCGCCATTCGCCATTACAGTGCTTCTGTTAGTGATTCGAAGTGGGAATTGTATGCCAATACCCGCTTGCAGTGCGGTATTTCACACCATATCCCTCGTTATGGTGAAGTGATGTTTTCGAGTGTCGCCAGCAAACAACTGAATCTCGAATTTGAAATGGACATGTTACGTCTACCCGCCAATTACAGTTTGGCTTCGGTCAAATCGATTGCCCCTTCATGGAAACC
>JBLGCB010000331.1:0-7799 GCA_047617105.1 Phenylobacterium sp.
TACTTGTCATTTTTTTGCCATAAAAATATCGCTACTTTTGGCAAAAAGCTGATCTAAAGCGGCAATATTGGCCATTAAACGGGCATTGTTCCGGCTAAAAAAACCAACCGACACGCAACCCATAAACCATCGCACTGTCTCCACTTCCCCCTAAAACAGCCCCTTCAACCTCTCCACCTTCACCTTCACCATTACCTTCAAGCTCTCCACCACCAAACCAGGGCTGATGTAAATATTGCACACTGGCGGTTAAAGCAAATTGCTCGCTTAATGTCAGCCGGTAATAAAGCTCAGCGTGACGTGTGTCCTTACCATCAACCTTATTTGAAGACCAAGTTTGAGAAACCGCCATACCAACGGTGTTATCACCGTGCGGTAGTTGCACAGCCAAAGCCAAAACTAAACCTTAAACTGATCAACAATGGTTTTTAATTCACCTGAAATTCGGGCGATATTTTTACTCACCCCGGCGGCCTGCTCAACATTACTCACAGACTCATTAGACATATCATTAATATGAACAATATTCTGATTAATTTCCTCAGCCACCACACTTTGCTCTTCTGAGGCATTGGCAATTTGAATACTCATATCCACTATCTTTTCGACCACCCCTGAAATGGTGGTCAAAGATTGTCCGGCATCAGAGATTTTACTCACCGTAGAACTCACCTGATGTTTACTTTTTCCCATCATATCCACCGCCTCCCTAGAACCCGATAACAGTTTATCCAGCATCTGGTTAATTTCACCAGTGGATTGCGCGGTTCTACCCGCCAGCGTTCTCACTTCATCGGCCACCACGGCAAAACCTCGTCCCTGCTCTCCTGCACGCGCCGCTTCAATGGCCGCATTAAGCGCCAGCAGATTGGTTTGTTCTGCAATACTCTTAATAACCTCTAGCACCGTGGCAATTTTTTCACAATCCAGTTCAAGTTGATGAACCGTTTCAGCGGCTTCATCAACCTGCTCAGCCAACACATCAATTTGCTTAATCGCATCACTGACCACCACCGCCCCTTTGGCGGTCTCACTGTTGGCTTGCTGCGCCGCCTCTGAGGTCTGTTCAATCGTATTGGCGACCTCTGCTGCGGTGATGGTCATTTCATTAATCGCCGTCGCCACCTGCTCTGTTTCAGAAAACTGCTGCTGAATATTGCGATTGGTTGAAACAGATAACGTCGCCATTTCGCCCGAAGTTTGTGATAGTTCATTGGTGGTATCGCTAATACTGGTGACCATCACCAGCAAGCGGCTTCTCATCGACTGTAAAGAGCGCATGATCTCGCTCACTTCATCCTTACCAGAAGTATCAAAAGTGGTGCTTAAATCGCCATCTGCCATTTTTGCCACAATGGCGGGTAGTCCAGCAATGGCCTTAGTGGTCATCAACGTCACGATCACTAGGCTGATCACAATCACCAAAGAACCGAAAATAACAAAATATTCAGAGAGCCGGGCAGCATCATGTTGTTGCTCGATGGCCCCTTCAGCACTGGTTTGTGCGCGCATTAAAAAGGGCGTGATTTGCTTATTTAACAACTCAGCAGCGCTATCGAAATCGGCCATCATCGCGTTACCCGCAGCTGGACCGCCATCGACATAAGCTTGGGCCATTTGTTTTCCACTTTGATAATACGCTTCAAACGAACGTGCGATTTCTCCATACTTACCCGCTTGTTGCGAGTCTAACGATTTTAACTCGCCAATCAATGAGGTAAACATTTTCGCTTGTTTTTGTGCTTCATCAAAGCCATCATCTAGGCCGTCTAATCCCCGAGTCGCACTAATATCGGTTAACCATTGCTGCACCTGTACTACCGTCAGTTTTAGTTGCAGTGACTTTTTCAGGATCGGCAATTCAGCCTCTTTGATTAAATTGGCCTGAGCAATAATCGTTGAGTTGGCATAGAACAAAAACCCCCCTTCAATGATCACCACCGCCGTTAATATGACGGCCAACAAAGTCGTTCGCAGCTGTAATGACATGGTGTTGTTCATAGTTTTCCTTTGAGGTTTTCGTAACTATTCAGCGCACTCATCTTTCGCACCATAACGGCGTTATTTCCGTACTCAAACAGTTGCATATGAACTATATGCGCCTATTTTCCGTGCGGAAATGCCTTGTTCTGAAGCGAAATCTAAGCACGCAGAACAGTTACGTTTTTTAAAGTATAGAAATAAAACATATCCTCCCAGCCTAGTCGGCATTCGTCCAAATGCAAGAGGTCCACAGCCAGAACCCAGGCCACCAGCTTTATAAGGTTAACAATTTGCCAACAATTGCTGGTATTATCAGCTGGCCCTATCCCCCACCAGATTCTGGCTCTATCAAAGAGCAGCCGCGTTGCTTAGTATGATTGCTGAAATTATCGTCTACCCTTTGAAGTTGCAAAAGTGTAAACTCACCGGGTGTTATTGTGTATGGGTCTTAGAGATCACATACGAAGTAGAATAATTAATTAAGCGAGTACTTATTATGTTTAAAAAACTCTCTGTGCCTATGGCGACAGTACTGCTATCAACGGTTTCTTGTGCCGTCACCGCAGCGACGGCTTTTACTGAAGATTTTGAATCCGGACAAAATGGCTGGACCATTGGTGGTTCAGGTGCTTCCGGGGTGGTTTCCAAGGGCGGTTCTAACGCCCTCAACCTAGCCAAAACCGCCACTGCTTCAGTGACCGTCAACACCTCGGGCCTTAGTGACGTGACCATCTCCATGGATATGCTCGCCGCCAGTTTAGAGAGCGCCGACTCATGTGTCGCCGAAGCACAAGGTTCTGGTAGCTGGATCACCATTGGTACGCTTAACAATGGTCAGGACAACTCAACCGCTTATCCGGTCAGCAGCAGTCATTATTCTTTTGATAATACTACCGTTACCATTCGTCTGCGCTCAGCAGGCAACATCAATTCTGACGATTGCTATTATGACAACATCAGCGTGGCCGAATCTGCCGGCGGTGCCACCCGCACCGATGCCAGTTATAACTATCTGATGGGCACAGCCGACAGCACTTTTAATACCTCAGCGTTTGTCCAAAACAGCCCAGATGCCCCAACCAACACCTTCGAAGGCAACTTAACCATCTCTGGCACTCCAGTATTTAGTAAAAATTACGGTGTAACAGGCAACTTACCCAGCGGTTATGCCAGCTGGCCTGGTTTTGATTACGAATTTGTTCAAGATGGCAACCGCTTAATCCCAGTTGACCGAGGTCATGGTTTTGTCGGTAACGGCGCATGGTCAGTCAGTGCTGGTGTCGGTGCAGTGTGGGACGAAGCAGGCGATAATGGTTACACCCGAGCCGCCTTCCCTTATACCATCAAAGAAAACAACGCCAACTGTGAAGCCAATGGCCTCGCCACTTTCTTGTTTAAAACCGATGGTTCCATTTCTAACGTTCATATTCAAAACGTCGCAGAAACCTGTACTTTTTATGGTTTTGAATTCTACGGCACTTTAGCTGGTGGTTATAACAAACACACCGTGGCGAATAAAGCCCAAGTCATTAGCGACCGTAATGCCGAAGAAGCAGCTCGTATTCCCACCAAACCACTGGCAGATTTGGCCACTGATTTCCCTGGCGTTGACTTATCAAACTATGGTTATGCCATTGATGCACCGGATATGAACGGTTACAGCATTCTCGCCAACGGCATCAGTTATGTTGACGGTTGTACTACCCGTTATGGTGAGCATCCATATTGCGGAGATAAAACCATTGGTATTTACTCGTTCACCAAGTCGATGCACGCCTTTATGGTCGTCGCCGCGCTTGAAAAACAGTATCCAGGTTTTAAAAGCACCCTGATTAAAGATTTGGTGCCTGAGTGTTCAGACAGCCGCTGGAATGGGGTGACAGTAGAGCATGCCTTAGATATGGCCACCGGTAACTACTCATCTAAGCGTTTTGAAACTGATGAAGGCGGATCGGCAATTGTGAACGGTTTCTTCGTACCGACGACTCGTGCTGCACGGGGCGACTTCTCGTGTAATGGCTGGCCTCAACAAAGAACACCAGGCACTTATGTGGTTTACCACACCACAGATACCGAACTGGTCGGTTATGCTGCGGCCAAATTTGCCAACAACAAACTAGGTGGTTCTGCCGAAGCGTTTAACGACATTTTACTGCCAGTTTACGACGCCATTGGCCTAAGCCATTATATGCGTGGGGTTCAGCGCACCACCGATACAGGTGATGCATGGGGTGGATATGGTTTGTCTGTCACTTTAAATGATGTGGTTCGCATCAACCAGTATTTGCGTGACGAAGCGGCCACAGGCGGTTTACTTGACCCAACCATGGTGAACGAAGTCATAAGTGGTTCGAGCCAGGGTTTATACGCTCAGCTAAGCAACTTTAACTACGACAACGGCTTCTGGCGTTATCACGTCGGTGCTGCCACCGATATGAGCGCCTGTGGCGGTTCAACTCAGGTGCCAATGATGTCAGGTTACGGCGGCCATACCAGCATCATTTTGCCACAAGTGATCATCACCCAGTTAACCGATGGTGGTGGACTTGGTTTCACAAGCACCATTAATGATGTGTTTGCCAATATCAGCAATGCTTGTCCTTAAGCCATGCTGATAATCTGAAAACACTAAAAGCCTCTATTGAGGCTTTTTTTTCGAGCATGGATGGTCGCATATTTATATATGAAGCTGGATTAAATGTGACATTGGACATATGAAACCAAAGCGCCTAAAGTCAATTTCATTAGAGCTTCATTTTCAACAGTTCATATGAGGTAAATAATGCAATCTTTGTCACAACTCGTTATTGATAAGCACGGTTTTATCAACCCTGCTGATTTGGCGAGCTTATTTGGAGCAATTGGCTTTGGGTGGTTATGCCTAAAAGCGAACACTTGTTTTCTCCGCTATCCTACGTTATCGACACATTATCAACTCTGGAGTCATATCTTGAATTGTGAATTGACAATACTTCATGGAACAAAGGCTTAAAAATAAGAACACCATAGAATTTGTCGGCATTTGGGCAGAAATTTACCACCGCAGCTTTAATTCCCTCGAATTCGAGGGAATTAAATAAGTGTAACATTGATTTTGCACGGTACCATTGCTATTGTTACTGTGCATTTCTAATGGTAACTAGTTGAATATTATGAGTTCGAATATGGTTGATGGTGTTTTTTACAAGCTTGCAGGCTACGTTAGCCAGGTATTTTCAGAGCTAAAAATCGGAGAGTCGTGGCAAGGCGCTACGGGGCTGCCAATGTATCTACAGTCTCGATATTTATACCAAGAAGCTCGTTTGCTGGGCGAGAACACTCTGCTCATGTTGGATATCAATGAAGGTGAAAGCGAGAATGAGAGCGAGAGTGCAACAGTAAAAAAGAAACATATCAATGTTGTTGCCAAACACTTTAATGATCACATCATATATGTGATTGAAAATATCACATCATTCAATCGTAAGCGTTTGGTGGATCAACGAATAGACTTTATAGTGCCCGGCAAACAACTTTACCTACCCTTTTTAGCGATAGATTTTAGAGAACGCTTTAAGAATAAAGAAACAAATACACGCAAATGCTTGGGTGCAATGGCCCAGGTATTGCTTTTACAACACATATACCAAAAAAATAACACTACCATTGCAGCGCAGGCACTTGCCGCGAAAATGGGCGTCAGTAAAATGAATATATCCAGAGCATATAAGGAACTCGTATCATTACAACTGGCGACCAACCATCAAAAAGGGCAGCAGAAGTTACTTCAATTTGAATTGCTCGGCAACGATATCTGGCAAAAAGCGTTACCTTATTTAACCAGCCCAGTTAAGAAAACCCTTTGGCTTGATGGCGATGCCTTCAACAATAACAATGAATTTACATCAATCAAGTCTGGTGAGTCGGCTCTTTCACAACATGGCATGATCATGCCGCCGAAGCATAGAGTCATTGCTATGCATGTTAAGCAATGGAGCAGGATGAAAAAATCAATCAAATTCGCGGAGCAGCCCGGTCCTGATGAAGACAGTATACGGGTCGAATTGTGGCGTTATGATCCTGTATTATTAATGGAGGATGGCATTGTTGACTCATTATCGCTTTTTTTAAGTTTACCGACTCAAAAAGATGACAGAATAGATATTGCCAAAGAAGCATTGTTAACTGAAGTTTGGAGAAAATTTAAATGATACAAGGTTTGGAAAAATACCGACATTTTTTTAAAGGATTCGATGATAGATATACCTTGATAGGCGGTGTAGCTTGTTATTTGTGTATGGATGATGCTGGTCTTGATTTTAGAGCAACAAAAGACTTGGATATTGTTTTGTGCGCTGAAGCCTTGGACGCCGAGTTCGTCGGTAAATTTTGGCAGTTCATACAAGAAGGCCAATACGAGCACTTGGAGAAAAGTACTGGTGACAAACAGTTTTATCGTTTTACTAGGCCGTCGAATAACGAATATCCATTTATGCTAGAATTATTTTCGAGAAAACCGGATGATTTTTTACTTGAGTTTGACAACAATTTAACGCCCATCCCCGTTGACGAAGAAGTATCCAGCCTTTCAGCGATTTTATTGGATGAAGGGTATTATCAGTGCATTAAAGAAGGGAAAGAAGTGATAGACGACCTGCCTGTATTAAAACCGGAATATATTATCCCGTTTAAAATGCGTGCTTGGCTTGATTTAAGTTATCGAAAGTCACAGGGAGAAGCCATTGACTCAAAAAATATTAAAAAGCACAAAAATGATGTTTTTAAAATACTACAATTGTTAACGCCAGAGCAAAAAGTTATTATTTCTGACACTATTAAGGAAGATATGCGAGCCTTTATTAAGGGCATGAAGCAAGAGAAAATCGATTTCAAGTCGCTTGGTTTGAAAGGGATGAATTTAGAGAGCGTTTCTCTAACAATGAGTAAAATTTACGACTTGAAATAAATTAGACTTAAAGTAGGGTCAGCTCTTAAATTGTGAATTTAAGAGACAATAGATAGCATGAAGAAAGTAATTTTGACATCATATTTGCATGAAGCCTCATAAATCCTTATTCTGCTATCTAACAAAAGTAATTATGGCGAAACATTCGTAAATGGCAGGACTCAAAGACAAATTTGCAGCAATATTACCGGTTTGTGAACGTGTTAATATAACTGATTTTCAAGACAGCACTGTAGATGGAGAAGTTGAATTTGAATGCTATGTCATTAACTCATCGCATGAGCTGACTCACCTTGCACTTAGCAACCATACAAAAATTGCCTTAAATAGCATTCTCAACTGCCATCAATTACAAATACTGATACTACAGAACTGCAATATTCAATTATTACCCGACAAAATTTGCCAGATGAAAAACCTTACAAGGCTGGACTTATTCAATAACCGACTAAAAGCACTACCCAACGATCTCAACCAACTAAACAATCTAAAACACTTAGAATTAAGTAAAAACCAACTAAGAACAGTACCCAACAGTATTTCTCAGCTACAAAACCTTACCGATTTATATATAGTATCAAACCAACTGAAGACACTCCCCAACAACATTGGTCAACTACAAAACCTCACCAGATGCGATTTAAGCGATAACCAACTCAATCAACTCCCTTTGAGCATTAGGCAACAGCAAAACCTTACCCAACTATTTTTAGCTGGGAACAAACTAACGACTTTACCTGAAGGTATTTGCAAACTTAGATTCAAGTAATAAGTGCAATCCCAATACTCATGCGGCTTTGCGTTCAGGTTCACTAAAAAACACCGCATGAGGTGTTCTATAATTTAAGGTTTTTCTGGGACGATGGTTGAG
>JBLGCB010000332.1:0-7798 GCA_047617105.1 Phenylobacterium sp.
CGCTAGCGATAACTATAAGGATGGTTATCTTACCATTAAACAAAATATATAAAAGCCCCCTATTTTTCGCAGAGGCAAAACTGGGAGAAAGGCTAGTTTGCGTTGTTGGTGTTTAGTTGTTACGAACCTTAGCAATGGAGGTTATCAGTTGGAGAGCTTTATACGTTATCAAAAGCGGGTGAGTTGGACTCCACCCGCTTTTAGTACGTCAAATTCTGATTTGGATGCTACTTTTCTTTGCGTTTAGGTCGAGACCTAAGTTTACGCTTGTCGAGTAGATCTTTAACCAAAACAATGATTTGTAATATCGCCGCAATTAATACGATGAATTCTATCATTACGCTTTTCCCATGTTATTGGGATCGAGATGACCAAGAAAACACTTTGAATACCTCGGTTACTTGGCTTACCCTCTGTTCTGTAGAGAAATGCTCGCCCCTTTGGGTTGAATGCCTTATAGTTTCCACACCACAAGCCGAGGGTTTAAAAGCCTTTTGGAAGAAAGCAAAAAGCTCTTCGTAGCCCATCCGGTACCAAGTTACTCTTTTAGAACAGGTATTTAGTATATCAATATACACCTGAAAAAAACAATGCATATTTGGCTTGATTACCAGGCATTTTCACTTGACCTGAGAAAACATAGAGTTTACAGTTAAGTTGTTCTGTAGAGAGGTGCTTGCCACCGCCGCTAGTGGCAAAACAATAAAACCCGGCTTCCAACCGGGTTTTATTGTTCTTCATTGCCTTAACTTGAATATATCATGCCGAGCTGCCACGACAGTGAAATTCCAACTCACCAATTTAGTACTCTGACAACACAACCAACCCGTATATTTTTGGTTATAACTGGCTTTTTCAACGACAGACACATTCATTTGTCCCTGCCCAGTTGCTTCCATGGAAGCATTTCTATCCTGTTACCTCATGGTTTCTTCAGTGCTTTTAATTTGCATTTCTAGTATTTTAATTACCTTTTAATAGCCCTGAATTTAAACAAACCACCCCAGGTAGAACGATTTGTCTACTTTTACCTTGACATCATCCTCACTATCTTTTAGATTAAGTTCGCGACAGGAAGTGGCGAACTTTCCATCAATGCCAAGTTTTAGGCGTCAATCAACAATAGTATGTATAAAAGGATCCACAATGAACAAAATGATCTGTTTAGTAGGTTTACTCTCGGCCATCACTCCAGCACTAGCTGATTCACATTCACCTCAATCCACCGACTTCACCCCCCAACAAAGCAAAATTAGCCAAAGCATTACCAACACCATCAACAAAGCCACCAACAACCGTTATATCGTCATATTTAAAGACGCCAGCTCTAATACCAGCAGCAAAGGCGGCGAAGCGTCAGCCCTGCTTCAAACCAGTGTATTTGGTAAAGATGGCTTTTCGAACGACAAGGCCAGCCGTTTAATCCACAGCCATGGCGGCACCGTCAAACATAATTTAAAGTCAATTTCAGCCATCGCCGCGCAATTGACGCCTGCACAGGTCACTGACCTTGCGGCCAATCCAGAGGTTCAGCTTATCGAACCTGATGCTGTACGTTCAGTGCAACCACTCATCGGTTCTAAGCAGTCCAATACCCAATCAAAAGGCCAAGCCAATTTTGGCGCAACGGTGCCTTATGGTATCAGCCAAACCCAAGCCAACCTGCTTAGTGATACCAATGCTGGTAATCAAAAAGTGTGTATCGTCGATACCGGTTATGATATCAATCACGAAGACCTAATGAGTGGCACCAATGTCACAGGTGTTGTCAGTAACACGTTAACGTCACCAGTTGATTTGGGTCAATGGTCAACCGACAGTTATGGCCACGGCACACATTCGGCGGGCGTTATTGCCGGGCTGAATAACGATGTCGGCATTACTGGCGTTAACCCTGGTGGCTCGCTCAATCTTCATATTGTCAAAGTGATTCATCGCTCTAACTACTGGGAATATTGGGGTTCAGACGTGATTGCTGCGGTTGAAAGTTGTCAAGCAGCGGGTTCTACGGTGATCAACGTGGGCTTGTCGGGTAACACATACAGCGCAGCCGAAGAACTGGCCATTAATGCGGCCTACGACAGTGGCACATTGCTGGTTGGCGCCTCAGGTCAGCGAGGTAACGATGCCTATTATTACCCGGCGGCTTACGACTCGGTGATTTCTGCTGGTGCTGTAGATGACGCTGGTGATGCGTGGATGTACACCCAATTTAACGACCAAATAGAATTGGCCGCACCGGGTGTTAATGTACGTTCAACCATGCCCAACAACAGTTATAGCCATGCCGATGGTACTTTTGTCTCAACCGCTTATATCTCTGGCATCGCCGCTTTGGTGTGGAGCCATCACCCACAGTGTAGCAACGTGCAAATTCGTAACGTGTTACAACAAAGTGCCCAAGACAAAGGCCCTGCTGGATATGATCATCTTTATGGCTATGGTTTAATTCAGGCCAAAGATGCCGTTGATACCATTGATGCTTATGGTTGTGACAATATCCCAACAGCACCACTGTCTTGTAAAGCCATTTTAGACGCTGGTGACAGCATCGGTAATGGCCTTTATGCCATAGACCCAGATGGTAGTGGCCCGGTTGAAGTTTTTGACGCGTATTGCGATATGACCACCCAAGGTGGCGGCTGGACATTAACCGCCTACCACACCAGTAACGTGCCAGTCACCGAAGTAAATCCGGTGGTTGTTGGCGTTCAGGGCGCATTGGCTAATGACAAGTGGCAAGCCGTAAGAGACAACATGACCACTGGTATGATGTTTAAAGATGCCCAAAACCGAGTATCGGTGATATCTGATACCAAGCTACAGGCGGGTAATTGTTTGGCTATTCAAAACAGTGATTCTTTGGTCAATAACCCAAACCCTTATGGTCGTTTGTGGCATGACCAAGCTGGCAGTTGTAGTGGTACCGGACAAAACTATGCATTTATCTTTATGTATAATAACCGTACCAATGGTGCTTCTATTTACCAGTCGTCGACGGTGCAGTTTGATGTTTGGCCTTATACAGGTTATGACAACAGCTATCAGTTTACCGATACATTGTCTTATTATGTGAAGTAATAAGTTCTTCATGTTAGGTGCGTAAGGCGCACCTAACATCACATCAAATATTTGGAGGTAAAAACCAAGTGCCTTCTGGTTCAGATTGAGACATAATTGAGGCCAGTTGACATACCCTATCCAATGATTAAGGTGCTCCATGAAAATCTCACGACTCAAACTTGAAAACTACGCTTGTTTTGAAGCGCTAGATATTAAGTTGACCTCTAAGTGGGCCACTAAAGACGACGGTGAGACAGGATCGAATATTACCGTGATTGTTGGAAATAATGGTGCTGGTAAAACCAATATATTAAATGCTATTGCAACAGGGCTTAGTTGGTTTGTCGCCAAAGTTCAAAATGAAGAGACAACAGGTCAATCTATTGCGCAAAACCGGATTAAAAATGGCTCTGCGTATAGCACGTTGGCGTTTGTAAAAAGAGATTCGAATGACCTAGGTTTTGAAATGACCACGGTTCGCAAAGGTGCCGAAACCGATGAACTGGCCAACAATGTTGATGATTTCATTATTCAGAACTTTGCATGGGGACTTCGTTATACTAAGCCACTTAGCAAAAAAATGAATTTCCCTATTGCCGCTTATTACGGCGTCGGCAGAAAAACAGTCGATGACATTATCTTTAACGCGCTCGAACCCAAAACACATAACTTAACCTCCCCACTTGATGGCTATAAAAACGCGTTAAATCCAGAATATGATTTTAGTGATTTTTTTGAGTGGTTCCGCTACCGCGAAGATATCGAAAATCAAACAGCACCCCATGCCAGTGTTATGCGTCTATTAGAAAAACATGCCGACAAACAAAGCGACGTTTATCAGAATATGCAGCAAGAACAAAAAAACTTGCAAGACAAATCACTCGCTTGTGTACGAGATGCAATATCGTTCTTTTTATCCGAAGGTGAACCCTCTTCTTTTAACAAACTATACATAGAACGCACCCCGGCTTTATCGATGATGATCAACAAAGATGGCCATTACCTGTCTATCGATCAACTATCCTATGGCGAGCGCTCCGTATTAACCATGGTTGGCGATATTGCCCGGCGATTAACCCTGCTAAATCCATCACTTGAGAATCCACTCGAAGGTGACGGCATTATCCTTATTGACGAACCCGAAACCCATTTACATCCAAGATGGCAGCAACGTATTTTAACCAATTTAGAGAAAACATTCCCTAACGTTCAGTTTGTCGTGACCACCCATAGTCACCTGTTATTGACCACGGTGAAAAAAGAGCAAATTATTGTACTTAGCGATAACAATGCAGTAACCCCCATTGGCAACACTTTTGGCGAACCCAGTAATTATGTTCTCACCCAAGTGCTTGGCGTCGATACCCGCCCTCCTCTGGCCCATAATGATACCCTGCAAGCCTATTTAACCTTAATAGATGCTAATTTAGGAAATTCGACAGAAGCCGAGGCGCTACGCATTGAGCTTAATAAAATGATGGGTGACAATCATTCTGACTTAAAAGCGGCAGACAGAGCGATTCAACGCAAGGAGTTGCTGGGTTAATGCGAGCAATCAAAAAATCAAATCCAGGTAATAATCATAACCTTAATAATGCTCAAAAAAATAATGGCATACCCGCTTCAAGTGATGCGGCAACCAATGCATGGAGTAACTTTAAAGATCACAACCAATCACTTTTTCATAAGCTGTTAATCGAACAGTATGGATTGTGTTGTTACACAGAACTTAACTTGGCTGATTTAAAACAGACGCATAATATAGGTTCTCATTTTGAGCATGAACAACCTAAAAGTCAGTATCCACAAAGAACTTTTGATGAGCAAAACCTGCTGCGTAGTGTGTTGGATAGCACTGATTTATCTGTTTATAGGGGCTCAAATCGATTTGGCGGGCACTACAAAGACAATAATCCAGATCTCAACTACGATGAAGCACGTTTTATATCACCGCAATCACCCGGCTGCCGACGTTATTTTGCTTACTTGTCTCACGATGGTCGTATGGTGCCGAAACATGGTTTAGAAACCATTGAACAAGATAAAGCACAATACACGATTGATTTATTAAACCTTAATGCGCCCTTTCTTAAAGCTGAAAGAGCACGTTATCTTAAGGAAATAATCGACGAGATAGATAAGCTGATGGATGATGAAGCACTTGAAGCCATGCAGCATTTAGCCGAATGCGAACTAACGTTAACCGAACGCCAGTATCCTGAAATAGACAAATCTGCATTTGCTCAATTACGCTCTTTTCATTCTGCTACACTGGCTTTATTTGGCGCTATGGGGCTTAACGTTATTGGGCAGCATTGCAACGAGATTGATTCGACATTCTAACCCCATTAAACGCGATGCTGCAACACTCCCAGTCGCAAACAAACCAGATTCTACTATCCTTATAAAATCAGCCTTATCAACATCTGGGATGTATCCAATCATTAAACAGATAACCATTGTTTGGCGTATTGCCATAAAACTTTTGCTATTAAGTGTAATCGTCTCATCAGCAGCATTAGCCACCGATAATATGCGCTTTGATCGACTATCGACCGCTCAAGGACTTTCTCAGGTATCGGTTAACGATATCTTGCAAGACAGCCAAGGGTTTATCTGGTTTGCCACCCAAGATGGACTCAATCGTTTTGACGGTTATGAGTTTAAAATTTACCGCCAAGACCAAGATGACCCTCACTCCCTCGCCAATAACTGGGTTCACAGTTTATTTGAAGATCACCTCAATAACCTCTGGGTTGGCACTGAGAGCGGTTTGCTGATGTTTAATCGCCAACAAGATAATTTTGTTCGCTACAGCCACGACCCACAAGACCCAACTACCATTGGCAGCAATATTGCCCAAGACATTGCTGAAGATGACAATGGCGATTTGTGGATAGCGACCTATCAAGGTGGACTCAATCGCTTTAATCGCCAATCCGGCAACTTTACCCGCTATCTGAATGATCCGAATGACAGCACCAGCCTCGCTGAAAACACCCTCTTTAACGTACTGGTCGATGCTAATAACACCGTTTGGGCAGGATTAAGCAGAAATGGCTTAGACCGTTTTGATCGCGAAAAACAACAGTTTGACCACTTTACCCATGACCCCAACGACCGCACCAGCTTATCTAATAACCGAGTTTACCGACTGTATCAAGATCGCCAGCAACGCTTATGGTTCGGTACCCGTGGTGGTGGTCTCAACCTTTTTAACCCCAAAGACCAAAGCTTTAGCCACTATTGGCCAAATATCGAACAACGCGGCGATCCTCGAACCAATATTATCGAAAGCATCTTTCAAGATAGCCATAACAACCTTTGGGTAGGCACCGAGAGCGAAGGTTTAACCCGACTAGACCCTGCCACTGGTCAATTCTCAACGATTGCTCATAATGCCAGCGATCCAACCGGTTTTCATGGTCACCGAGTTCAGTCGATAACCGAATAACAACGATTATAGAAGACCGTGATCATTACCTCTGGTTTGCTACCGTTAACGGCTTGAATCGATTAGATCCCGACAGAAAACAATTTACCCGATTTATGACTGATGCAAACAATCCATCAGCCATCGGCTCAAGTGGTATTGAGAGCTTGTTCGAAGACAGCGACGGCACCATTTGGGTCGGGTTGTATCGCAATGGATTAGACAAGCTGGATAAAGCCAGCGGTCGTTTTACCCACTACAAAGCAGACGCTCATGACCGCAACAGCCTAAGCAGTGATTCGGTATACACCATTTACCAAACTAGCGACGGTATCCTTTGGTTGGGCACCAAATCTGGGTTGGATAAATTTGACAGCAAAACCAATACCTTTACGCATTACACCACCAAGCAGGGTTTAAGCAATGATACCGTATTGGCGATAATGGGTGATAAAGAGGGTTATTTATGGTTAACCACCAATCATGGCCTCAACCGTTTTGACCCCCGCACTGACAGCTTTAATGTCTATCTTTATAGTGATGGCATTCAAGACAATGAATTTTCCGCAGGTGCTTTTGATATGGGGCCTTCAGGCCAGATAGTGGTGGGCGGCATCAATGGCATCAATCTTTTTGATCCAGCAGTATTGCAAGATAACCCGATTAAACCTGCCCTGGTTTTTACTGATTTTCTCTTATACAACCAATCGGTTGCTATCAGTACCCCGAAAAAACCAACGCCACTGACCCATACTATCAATCACACCGACAACCTAGTGTTAAACCATACCGACAGAGTCTTTAGTTTTGAATTTGCCGCCTTGCATTATGTCAGCCCACAACAACACCAATATGCCTGGCAACTTCAGGGGTTTGACGAGCAATGGCAAACCACAGATGCCCGCCACCGAAGGGCGACCTATACCAATATAGATGCTGGAAAGTACGTGTTAATGGTAAAAGGCAGCAATAGCGACAATGTGTTTAATGACCAACCTCGGCGTATCAATATCACCGTATTACCTGCCCCTTGGCGCACTTGGTGGGCTTATTCGTTGTATTGTTTGGCTATCGGTAGCATCGTGCTGGTGATAGTGAGATTACGGGCAAAAAAATTGGCCGCAGAACGACAAGATATTGATAATATGCGGCTGGCGAGACAGGCAATGCGAGAACTCAATGCCAGTTTAGAACAAAAAGTGGCTGATCGTACCCAAGCTTTACAAGATTCGATTGACCAATTAACCGCGGCACAACAGCAGTTGGTCGAAGCCGAAAAAATGGCGGCGCTGGGCAATTTAG
>JBLGCB010000333.1:0-7778 GCA_047617105.1 Phenylobacterium sp.
TTCAACTCTTGTTGCGCCAGTTCCACCCGTTGTTCGAGGGTAAATAGTGGCGTTTTAGACGGGTTGGCAGCAATCGCGAAAACGACGGTCTCAAACATTTCAGCGGCACGTTTTATTAGGTCAACATGACCATTAGTGATCGGATCAAATGTGCCCGGATAGATTGCCTTCGTTTTCATAATATTTAGTCAATGAATAAATTTGGCGCCATTTTACCCTACCAAGTTAGTGAATACACTCTAATCTTTTGCGTAGGCTGTTTACACATATAAGATACACCCTAAGCACGCCCTTGCTAAGCGCCCGAAAATATGGCACCGTAGCCCCGTTGCAACCGCTAAAAAAAGACCACAAAGCATGAGAACCAGAGACAAAATCATCCAAGCCAGTATTGAATTGTTCAATGAACACGGTGAACGCCAAATCACCACCAACCATATTGCCGCCCATTTAGGCATTAGTCCTGGTAATCTTTACTACCATTTTCGCAATAAAAATGACATCATCCACAATATTTTTGATGAATATAAACAACAACTCGATGACTGTTTTAAGCCCATTGAAGCAGATTTAGACACCATTGAGCTATTACGTCAGTCACTGGACAACATTTTTGAATTAATGTGGCGCTTTAATTTCTTCTACAGCAACCTGCCGGATATTCTCGCCCGCGACCAAGAATTACAAAAAGCCTATCAGCTGGTGCAATCCCCTTTACTAGCTCGGATGATTAGCACAGTCAAACTGTTAAAAGACAAAGGTCAGATGAACATTGATGAAGATGATATCAGCGACTTTATTCACAGCCTTAAGCTCACCGTGACCTTTTGGATCAGCTATGTCAAAACCCTCAACCCCAACAGTAAAGTCGAAAAACCCATGGTATATAAAGGGGTGCTCAATGTTTTGCTGATGTTTAAACCTTATCTCAATGATACCGATAAAAAAGGTATTAAGGCGTTGCAACAACATTACGCACAACTAGCCGACTAAAGTGGCTTTCTTATAAAAAGCGGCTTTTTATAACTGTTTAGCGTGCTTAGATTTCGCTTCAGAACAAGGCATTGTCGCACGGAAAATAGGCGCATATAGGTCATATGTAACTGTTTGAGTACGACAATAACGCCGTTATGGTGCGAAAGATGAGTGCGATAAATGGTTATATTTTTATTTACAAACAAATGATACAACTTTGGGCAGATTACTTTATGATGTGAACCATCAATAAATGTTTTCACAGGACTGCCCAAAGGTGCCAAACGTTTTATCAATAATCAACTTCATTAGTCGCATCGCGCTAGCCACCGTTCTCTCACTGGCCGTAGGGTTTAATACCCTCGCGCAAACCAATGAAGCCGAACAGCTGTTCAATACCCTTAAACCCGCGTTATACCAAATTCGTTTGATTGAACAAGCCACTGGCAATAAATCTTCCATAGGCTCGGGTTTTCAGATTGATGATAGTGGCGTCATTGCCACCAATTACCACGTTATCTCTGATTATGTCCAATATGAGGATAAATTCAGACTCGAATACCTCGATCATCAAGGTAATAAAGCGCCACTCGAGGTGCTTGATGTCGATGTTATCAATGATTTGGCATTGGTCAAACGCACCGATGCGGCAACCGCATTTTTTGCCCTCGCTGGGCAATCCCCCGCCCAAGGTGAAAAAATCTTTTCTTTGGGTAATCCCCACGACTTAGGCATGATTGTCGTACCTGGCACCTATAACGGTTTAAAAGATAAAAGCTTTTATGATCGCATTCATTTTACCGGCTCTGTTAATCCCGGGATGAGCGGCGGCCCAACGGTGAATCTTAATGGCGAAGTGGTGGGTATCAACGTCGCCACCGCAGGCAATCAAATCGGCTTTTTAGTGCCACTAGACAAACTGAGCCAGCTCTACCAACGTTATCAATCACGGGGCGATGCGGTGGCCAATTTAAAGCAGTTAATTGGTGAGCAATTACATGCCAACCAACAACGATTATTCGATTTAGTGCTCAATGCTGACTGGCACGTTAAAACCCTCGGCACCGCCAAAGTGCCCGGCGAAATCGCTTCATTTATTCGCTGCTGGGGCCGCTCTAACGCCGATAAGAAAGACGCCAAATATTTAAGCGCCGTCTCTAATTGCATCATGGATGAACAAGTGTATCTGTCGCAGAATTTTCGCAGCGGCAATATCGGCATGCAATATGAATGGCTAAAAACCGACGAACTCAACCGTTACCGTTTTTATAACATGTACCAAGAATCAGTGGCTAACATGGGCGCAGATACTCGCGCGGGTAAAAACGATGTCACTGAGTACGAATGTAATCACAACCTCGTGGCGACCAACAACGGCAATACCAACAGCAAAGCGGTGATTTGTTCACGGGCTTATAAAGAGTATCCGGGTTTGTTTGATGTCGCTTTTATTGCCGCTTCTTATGACAAAGAGCAACAAGGGCTGATCAGTCATTTCACCTTATCTGGGGTTGAAAAAGCGCTGGCATTAAAATTCACCGAGAAATTTATGGAGTCTGCCACATGGAATTAATCGTTGAACTCATTAGTCGTTCAAAAAAAGTGATCAGCAGCCAACGTATCGAAGGGCCTGAGGCATCCATTGGCCGAGCTTATAACAATGACGTGGTATTAGCGGATCCGTACGTCTGTGCCAACCACTTATCACTCACGGCCTCAGAAAGTGGCATTTGGCAAGTATGCGATAAAGATTCGGTCAATGGCAGTTTCAGCGATGTCCAAAAACAATTAAACGGCTGTCAGTCCATTCACTCTGGTGACATCATCAGCGTGGGCAAAAGTCATCTACGCTTTATTTATCCTAACCAGCCCGTCGCCCCTACCATTCGGCTCAGTGGCATCGAAGGGTTTTTGAATTATATCAGCAGTCCGCTGATCCTCACTTTGGTCTTTTTGGTCTATATCAGCTTGTTGATGGGTAACCACTATATGCAAAGCGTGGTAGAGCTGAAAACCTCAGTGGCATTAAAGAACATCTTTACCTTGTTGATGGTGTCGTCTCTGTGGCCGATGTTATGTGCTTTATTGGCGCGGCTATTTAAAAATGATGCCAGAATACTGACTCAGCTGGCGGTGTGTTATACCGCATTTATCATATTTTTGCTGCTCGGCTGGCTCGACTCGCTGATCAGTTTCAACAGTAGTGGCGGCTGGTTCAGCAGTGGGTTCTCGTTTATCAGCGAAGCGGGTTTATTGTTCGCGCTGTTTTGGGCCAACTTTTACATCGCCTTTCATACCAACCATACTAGGCGCACCATCATAGCCGGTGGTTTCACCCTAGTACTGTTGTTATTGAGCTTCTTATATAACAACGCCTCAATTCGAGACTTTAACCCTCGACCGAGTTATGACAGCACCTTGTTAGCACCAGAATTTGCTATCGCCAGCCCCATTAGTGCCAACGAATTTATCGCCAACAGCGCAGATATTTTTGATCGCACCGAGAAAAAAGCACAGGAAAAGGATGAAGAATAATTGAGGGGATTGGTGGTTATTCGTAGGGTGCGCATTGCGCACCATTAACCACCCGGCGGTACCATCCAATATCGAATCTTAATGATATTGGATTTGATGATATCGATTCTTAACAATATGGTTAGTCGTAAATCGACATTAATGGTGCGCGAGGCTGTTGATTTAATCGCCGTAGGATGGTGTAGAGCGTAGCGAAACCCATCATTGGTGTCAGAAATAGCCGTAAAATCGCCATTTATTGCCAAACTCTGATGGGTTTCGCCTTAGGCTCTACCCATCCTACGGTCAAAATGGATTTTTTCAACAGCCTCGCGCAGTGCGCACCCAACCAAATCTTAAAAGATAGATCTGAACGAAGACTTACGACCCGAACGACGGGTATTACGACGGCTACGAACCCGAGAATGTAATTCACGACGTTTATCAGCCAACCACTCTTCACGAGTAATGGTTTCATCGCCACGACGACTCTCTTCACGGGTGCGGTATTCGCAAAACTCTTCAAACGCTTCAATATCAGAAGCCAATTCATCAACCACCAGTTCGATCATAATGGCGTCATCAAGAAAACCCAGTACGGGGATATGATCAGGCACCAAATCTAATGGGTCGCTGAAATACGCCAGCGCACCTAAAACATCACGACGTTCTTCAGCAGGAATTTGCCATTCTGAATCTTCAATCATGGCAATCAGGGTTTCTAGTTTTTTCAATCGTGTACTGACAAACTCAGGCACGGTGCCTTTTACTTCACCTGACAGCGCCTTGGCTTTTGACAGAATAGATGCTTCTTCTAACTTCTCGGCCCCTGCTAGGGCTTTACGCATTACCTCACGAAAGTAGTCCAAATCACTGTCTTGCAGTTCAAACTTAATTTCAAATGCCATTCGCTAATCTCCATAACCGTTTTTAACCATCCGCGAGATTCGCCGATGTAAGTAATTTTTATATCAACCAGTAGCATAGGAAAGCATGGGCGCAACCACAAGCAAAATTTGTCGAAAGCCCGATTTAAAAAAAAATAATCCGAATTATCCACGTTTTTGTTTATAAGTTGTTAAGGATCCGCCACTACTGATAGAATAACCGACCGAAGTCGGGTTGCTCAAATCAGCCACGCGCCATCAATCACTAACAACAGGTCCAACGTATGAAACCCTTGGTAAAAGCAATTGCCTTTTGCTGTGGTTTACTGGCCAGCCAAAGCCAGGCCACCACGGCACAAGATATTGAAAGTTTCACCCTCGACAATGGCATGAAAGTGTTGGTACTAGAAGATCACTCTATCCCCAATGCCAATATGTATATTTTCTGGAAAGTCGGTTCACGTAACGAACGCCCCGGCATCACTGGATTATCTCACTTTTTTGAACATATGATGTTCAACGGTGCTAAGAAATACGGACCAAAGATGTTTGATCAGGTGATGGAAGCCAATGGCGGTGCCAATAACGCTTATACTTCGGAAAATGTCACCGTTTACACCGACTGGTTCCCGGCCAATGCCATTGAAACCATGTTCGATCTCGAAGCCGACCGCATCCAACATCTGGCGATTGATGAAAAAATGGTCGCCAGCGAACGAGGCGTAGTTGCCTCAGAAAGAACCACAGGGCTAGAAAACCGCAATATCGAAGGCATCATGGAAGAGGTCACCGCTGCCGCCTTCAGAGCGCATCCTTACAGCTGGCCAATCATTGGTCATAAATCAGATATCGAAAACTGGTCTTTAGAAGATTTGCAACAATTCCATAAAACCTATTATGCCCCTAACAATGCGATTGTAGTGATTGCGGGTGATGTAAAGGTGCAACAGGTCAAGCAACTGGCGAAAAAGTATTTTGAGCCGATCCCCGCGCAAAAGCAGCCACGCAAAGTGCATACCGTCGAACCAGAGCAAAAAGGCGAACGCCGGGTTTATCTGCATAAAGCGTCGGTAACAACCCCTAATGTTTTGATTGGTTACCATGTACCAGCCACCAACCATCCCGATTTTTATGCGCTAGACATTCTCAAAGAAATTTTGTCCAACGGCAATAGCTCACGGTTATACCAGGGTTTGGTGGATAAGCAAATCGCCACCAACGTCACTAGTTACTTACCGGAGGCATTTGACCCATTTTTATATTACATTTACGGCGTCGCCGCCAAAAGCATATCGGCCGAACAACTTGAAAAAGCCATCACTGCGCAAATCAACCGCGTCATGAAAAAAGGCGTTACAGAACAAGAATTACAAAAAGCCAAGAACCGTAAAACCGTTGGTTTTTACCGCGCCATGGCCACCATCAACGGCAAAGCCAATACCATTGGCACCTACGAAACGTTCTTTGGTGATTATCACCAGTTGTTTAACGCCACTGACGAATACGCCAAAGTCACCACCGCAGACATTCAGCGTGTGGCCAAAACTTATCTGAAAAAATCCAATCGTACCGTTGGCATACTATCTTCAAAGGAGGACACCAATGAACAGGACCTTTAAATCATTAGTCAGCACTTTAAGCTTATATTTGACCGTCAGTTTCAATGCACAAGCGGGTTATGCATTGCCTGAATATCAACAGCTGACCTTAGAAAACGGTATGTCCATTTATTTGATGGAGCAACACGAAGTACCGCTGATCAATGTCAATTTAATGGTCAAAGTAGGTGCCATTCACGATGGCCAACAGGCTGGATTAAATCGCTTAACCCTAGCCAATATGGCACTGGGCAGCCAACAACAGAGCAAGGCAGAGATTGAGCAAGCGCTAGATTTTATCGGTGCAGATTTGAATACCCATGGTGGCACAGAGATGTCTGCGATATCAGCCTCGTTTATCAATAAGGATCAGGCCAAAGTCCTCACTATCATTCGTGATATGTTGGTTTCGCCACGTTTTGACCCGCAAGAATTTGATAAACACCGCAACCGTTACTTAGTCCAACTGGGACAGCAAAAAGAGCGGCCACGGGCGGTGATTAGCCGTTATTTCAACAAGATGATTTATGGTCAGCAAGGTTATGGTTCAGCGATTAGCGGTAATACCGATACCATCAAAGCGCTGTCGTTAGACGATTTAAAAAATTTTTACCAAAGCAGGTATCAGCCACGTCATAGTGCAGTGGTTGTGGTGGGTGATTTTGATAGCAAGAAAATGTTAGCTCAACTCAAAGGTTTATTCAAAGGCTGGAAAAACAATGATCTAAAAGTGACTGCGCTAACCCCAGCACCAGCCCCAAGCCCTGCGCTTAAGCAAGACAGTGCCAGAGTATTACTGGTTAACAAATCCGACGCCATTGAAACTACATTTTTGATTGGTGGCAAGGGTATCGCCCGCTCCAACCCAGACTATATCGCCGTGAGTGTGCTTAACACCATACTGGGGGGTCGTTTCACCTCGTGGCTTAATGATGCCTTACGGGTGAATGCCGGATTGACCTATGGCGCGCGCAGCAGATTCGACAGCCATAAACAGTCGGGCAGTTTCGCCATTTCTACTTTTACCAAAACACAGACTACGGTTGCCGCGGTAGATTTAGCGTTAGAGACGTATCAGCGGATGTGGCAGCAAGGTATTGATCAGCAGACCCTAGATTCAGCGAAAAGTTATGTCAAAGGCCAGTTCCCGCCCAGATATGAAACTAGTGAACAGTTGGCTGATTTACTCGGTGATATGTTTATCTATGGTTTTAATCAAGATTTTATCAATCAGTTTGAACAGCAGGTCAATTCAATGACCATTGCGACCACCAAACAATTGATTAAACAGTATTTTCCCAAAGAGAACTTAACGTTTGTGATGATTGGTAACGCTGCGGCGATTAAGGACGACGTGGCTAAATATGGCAAGGTTCGTCAGGTCAATATACAGGATGTAGGCTTTTAGAGGGCTGTGGGATTAAACCAATCTGCACGGTAACGGCCAATTCGCTCTCCATCAATTCTTTTGCTTTGAAAGATAATTCGTATTAACATGATTCTTAAGCTTTCGTAAGAGAATCGTGCATCGCAATCAGCCATTGGTGATGACATGCACAAGACGACCCCGTGCTGATATTTTAAAATAGGGGATTCGTGGGTGGTCGACGGATCACACATCTCTAACAGGATTTTACTGTTATATGGTCTACGCCGAATAAAGCTTAAAAAAACACCTTAATCGGTGTTTTTTTTTGGCTTAGGAAGCGGAATTAAATAAGATCCGAAACTGAGGCAGGATATTTATTCTGTTTCAAGGCAGGCAAAGGGGCGTGTAGTTGTTCTACACAACGCTTTGCCTAAC
>JBLGCB010000334.1:0-7769 GCA_047617105.1 Phenylobacterium sp.
AGAGAGTTCACCATCAGTATTTATTCGTAGTCTGAGTGCCCTATCATCAGCCTCATTTCGTTTGAGATCTTCGACAATGTCTTGATGAAGCCCAACAATGATATTGACCCCACCAAGCTCAAATCCCTTAATAAACTCAATAATGATATCCACCACTTCATACACAAAAGCAGAGTTTTGCAATAATAACTTAGACTGCTGCTTTTTATCATTCAGCGCTTTCGCTTTTTGTAAGTCTGACAGCAATTCCTGATTAAATTGTTTGAAAAGCTGCAATGACATCGCTAAGGACTTAAAAGTCGTATGCAGCTTTAGTTCACCATCCGCCAAATGTCTGACTCTTCTTTCCTGAACATTTTCAAGTCCATTGTCAGCAATAAAATCATCCAAATGGGCGTAATTTGATTGCTCAATATAATAAGCCATCACAATAAAAGAAGCCCTGATACGATACCTCATCGATCTGATTTCTTCATGAACAGACTTCGGGATATTTTTGATATCATCAACATTACATGAAAGTAGATCGGTATTGCCCAATTCCAATTTTTCCTGCACTGCTGATACTTTATTATGGTACTTTACCATCACTGCTCGAATAATTTTGGCACCAGAGCTAAGCACAGTACTTTGATCCAACATCGCATCAGTCGTACCACCGATAAGGCTTCCCGCGCCCTGACTCATCACGTCGATATATTCACCCAAGCCGACGTCATTAACAGCCCGTTTTTTACCAAAAAAAGATTTCGGTTTTGATAACTTCTTGCCAATAACACCCAGCGATTTCTCAAATTTGAGCGAAAACTGTTGTTCTGACTTTTTTCTTTTTGCTTCTTCACCAAACCCAAACATTTTTTACCCCAGTATCGTGTCAATACATCATTATGAAATCACGGCAATATTACCATAATAATCACCAATTAAAACAAGCAATGGCGTTAATCCTTATACCGTCAAATATTTAACCACAGACGACATGCTGTTATTGGGATATAATCAAAAACATCATCCAAAGGCTCCTTATTCACCTTACTTACATAACTCACACAGCTTTGCTCTGCACCGAGGTAATCCCGACATGAAGCGCTTTTTTAATATTGCCGGTCCAATCAAACCACAAAGGCATTATCATATTGAACCTCTGAGTCGACTCGACTGGGAAGAAGTTCAAATGCTGATTGGTCAGGAAGAATATTTTGTCCTTCACGCACCTCGCCAAACAGGCAAAACCAGCGCCCTACTCAGTATGATGCACGCACTCAATCAAGCTGGCGAATATACCGCGCTATATGCCAATATTGAAGCCGCGCAGGCCGCGCGCAATGATGTCAATGAGGGGATCGCCGGACTGTGTGAATCCATTGCCCGCCGAGCCTGTATACATCTTAATAGTGACATATTAACCCAATGGTTAGAGCAAAAAGGACGCGCCATCAGCCCCAGAGACAGGTTAACTCAACTGCTCAGTTACTGGGCTCAAGAGTCGCCAAAACCTTGTGTATTATTTCTTGATGAAGTCGACGCATTAGTGGGTGATACTTTAGTTTCACTGCTACGCCAGATAAGGGCTGGTTATGACCAACGGCCGGAGGCATTTCCACAAAGCATCGTTCTGTGTGGCATCAGGGATGTGCAAGATTATCGCATTCACTCTGGTGGTGAAATCATCACCGGAGGCAGCGCTTATAATATTAAAGCCGTCAGTCTGCGAATGGGCAATTTCAGTCGCGACCAAGTAAATGATCTATATCAACAGCATATTGATGAAACCGGACAACAGCTTAATTCAGCTATCTTTGAAGAACTTTGGCAAGACACACAAGGCCAACCTTGGCTAGTCAACGCCCTTGCCCGTGAAATGCTCTTTACCGCCAAAGAAAACCGCGATCGCAGTAAAATGATTGAGCTTGAAGATTATAAAGCCGCACGAGAACGACTCATTTATGCGCGAACAACCCATTTAGATCAACTCAGTGACAAACTAAAAGAACCACGGGTACACAGGGTGATAGCGCCAATGCTCGCCACTCAAACCACCATTAGCGGCCAAAGTTCACTCGATGACCTGCAATATGTCGAAGACCTCGGCTTAATTCGACTTAAACCAGAGCTACAAATTAGCAATCGAATTTATCAAGAAGTCCTCCCCAGAGAACTCACTTATCCTACTCAAGTTTCTATCATTCACCAACAAGCTTGGTACCTAGACGATGCTAATCGGCTGGATATGGTCAAACTACTGGCGGCTTTCCAGCAATTTTTTCGCGAAAATGCTGAGATTTGGCTGGAGCGCTTTGATTATAAAGAAGCAGGGCCTCAGTTGTTGATGCAGGCTTTTCTGCAACGCGTGGTTAACGGCGGTGGAAGAATCAATCGAGAATATGCGTTGGGTCGCAAACGCACTGATTTAGTTATCGAATGGCCCACCAGCGATAAAGGGTTTTATGGCGATGTTCAGCGTATTGTGATTGAACTAAAAATTTTATATGGCGCTTTGGATACATGCATTAACGAAGCGCTTGAACAAACAACTGATTATGCCGATAAGGTTGGCGCATCTGAAGCCCATTTGGTGATTTTTAACCGTGATGAGAACATCAGTTGGGAAGAGAAGATTTGGCAACGCGAGGGGCAATTTGGCCAGTGGGAAGTTGCAATTTGGGGATGTTGATCCAAATTAAAGGGCAGCAGATCCAGTCTCCTGCCCTACCCTTGTGCTACATACCCGCAGCCTTACAAGCCCCATTAACCCCCAAACCCAAATGCTCTTTAATGCCCTTACAAGAGTGCATATAAATGCTCCGGTCACCACCATTAACCCCTTCAATCACTGCACCGCAATATGAAAAGTTACCGTCAGCATCGAACAAGTCATCGCTGGTTTTCACCCCATTGTAGTATTTCTTACGCAAATCCGCGCCAACCTGTGCACTGGTGTTGGTGGCTGGTAACTTGCTTTCGTCCAAATCCAGTAGGCAGGTCAGCTGAGGGTCCGCTTCGAAAGTATCTCCTGTGGTATTGGCAAAACCAAATCCACTGTAATTGGACTTACCTTCAAGTTCACGCGGTTGAACGGTGTTGTTGTGATACGCAGCATAGATATTACTAGAGGTGACATCAGGGATTGGCCCTTTGGCAGGATCATCCGAGACCAAAAAACCAGCACTGCGGTTTCTTTTCAGTGGATTGGTCATCACCGCCACACTGTCATCAATGGTGGCCACAGTGTTATAACCTTCTTCACTGTTAAAATCTCTGAAAGCAAAGTTAAATCCTTTGGTATCAACAGACGTTGCTTTTTCAACATGTGCGCCACTGGCGGCAATATCAATACCCACAATACGACTTCTAATGGCCAACACATCTTTAATCTCGTTGTTGGTCGGGTAATTGGTGCCTAAATTACAGGGTTGAACCGAGTTACAGTTGGCACCCGAACGAAAACCAAAGTCACTGTCCAGCACTATACCGCCGTAGATTCTATTGTCAGAGCCAGTCGCCTGAATACCTTCGCATGACACCCCAATGTCATTTTCAGAAAGGTTATCCGCAGCCCAATAGAAAGTGATACATTCATCGCCAATTTGATTATGTGAATCATAAGCCCGCGGATCCGCCAAATCGGCATACAGCCTAGAATCAAAGAAATTGCCCCGCGTAGTAACATGATGACTGGTGTTATTGACGCTGATACCATGGCGATGAAAATAATAAAACTCAGACGCCTCAACCAGCGCATGATGAGATTCGATAAATTGAATTAAATGAGTATTTGAAAAACGATTATTGTGGGTCACCAACAACTTTCTAAAGACCAAGTTATCACTCTTTTCAATTCTGACCACACTGGATTTACCGCCCAAGTCAGGCATATCTTTACTTCTGGCCCGCATCCCTTCAATCCGCCAGCCAGAACATTGATATAACTTAATCGCCGCCAACCCCCCTGCACGAATAAACGATCGGCGCTCACTCAGCGCCAGCACATTGATATCTTTAAGGTTGTTATAATCAGCCAAACAGTTGATATCCAGCACGGCATCAGAACCGTTATAACAAGGGGTAATATCAGACGTGTTGCAATCATAATCGCTATCGTTGGTCCACATGCCTTCGTGAACTAACAGGCTATCACCATCGGACATTTTGCCAAATGCGGCCGACCAAGTTTTCAGTGGCAACTTAGTTTCAGTGCCAGCTCTGCTATCATCGCCATTTGGGGCAATATAAAATTTCTCTGCATACAGGTTAAAGCTGCTAAGCAATAAACTCATGGTGATTAGATGTTTGAATGTAAACATAACGTACTCCTAGTAAGTCTGTGGGCAGCCAAATAGCTTATCGGCAACCTGACAGTCTTATCAATAATTTGAAAAATGGTTTAGATTGTTTTGTGATTAGAGATCTAAATTACATGCCTTGGCTGGTACAAGCACCATTGACACCAGTGCCCAAGCTTTCTTTGACACCCGCACATGAATAGCGATATAAGGTCTGGCTACCGCCATTGATACCGTCGATAACCGCGCCGCAGTAAGCAAAATTACCATTGGCTAGAAACAGTTTTTCAGTGGTCTTGACCCCGTTGATATATTTGAAGCGCAAATCTGCCCCAACCTGGCCACTGGTGATGTCGATAACCGGTGAATTGGCTTCATCCAAATTCAATAGGCAAGTCACTTGCGGGTCCAGCTGATGTTTACTGCCGCTGTGGTTCGAGCCGCCAAACCCTTTATAATTGAATTGCCCTTGCAGATAGTCGGTGTTGTTATCATTAAAGTAAGCGAAAACATCTGTGGTGGTTAAGGTCGACAGCCCATCAAGCTCAAACCCGACACTGTGATTTTGCGCCAGTGCAATGGTACTAACCACCAAGGCACGGGTGATATCAGCATCAGTGACAAAACCAGTTTGGCTATTGCTGTCTTTGACCAGGTAACCCGCATCCTGAGCATCAACCACGGTCGCATGTTTAACAAAACATTCACTGGCATCACATTCAATGCCTGAGACCAATGGTCGCACCGCCAGTACATCTTGCATCACGTTTGAATGTGGATAATTGGTCGCAACATCGCAGCCGGGTTCGCCTGTTGTGCCACAGTCTGGTGCCGCACGAAAAGCATAATCACCATCAATCACAATACTGCCGAGTATCTGGTTTTTTGAACCACTGCTACGAATGCCCTGACAGCCGACAACGATATCGTTTTCTGAGGTATTACCGTTGGTTTGATGAAAGTCGATACATTCTTTATCCTCAGGGATGATCTCATTGCCATTTGCATCCTTGTCATATCCGCCCACCTTATACCAACGGGAATGAAGATAATTCCCCCGAGTGGTGATACCGCTACTGCCATTAACCACGCTGATACCAGAGTTGCTAAAATCGTAGAGTTCAGACCCTTCAAGCAGTCCGTTGTTTGAGGCTGAGAAAGTCACTAGGTCAGTGTCATAAAGTGAATTGTTCTGCAATACCAACAAGTTTTTCAGCTCAACTGAGTCACTTTGAATAATCGTCACCACGCTATTTCCGGTAGCAGCACGCGCCAAACTTTGATCTTTGCTTTGCAATGTCAAACCGTCGACTTGCCAACCGTCACAGGTATGTAATCGCAGTGCTGCGGTGCCGTTGGCGCGGATCATAGACGCTCGTGAAGTCACCGCACTGACTGAGATGTCTTGCAAATGATATCGCAGACCGACACAGGAGATATCCAGCCGTGCACCTAAACCGTTATAACAAGGTTGTATGGCCGACTGACTGCAATCATAACTGGGATCATCCGTCCATATCCCGCTCATGGCCATCAGGTTATCGCCATCGTCCATTTTATCAAAAACCTTGTCCCAGGTTTTCATCGGTGATCGGGTTGATTTACCGTCGTTGCTGTCGTCTCCTGCTGGGGAGATATAAAAGGTCTCTGACTTGGGTTCAGCCATAATGGCAGCAAAAAGATTAAAGCTACAACACAACAAGCCAAGGGTTAATATTTTTTCGGTTTTCATCAGTTACTACTCCTGGATACATTTATAATACTACAGTTCATTTCCCTGTTAATGCTTGATAGCAGGTTAAGAACAGCGATGTATCTTTTATCCTCTGGCAGCGTGTCACTCGTCGTTTGCTGGCTTATGATTTGAGATAAAAAATACCAGACAATCTTAAGCGTTGGTCGGCTGGTGATTCAAATCAGAAATTGTCAAAACTTATCCAAAAACCTCCGATGTTATCAAATGAGGCGGTAATGACTGAAAAACCGCTTATTTGTGATGCTTTTTAGGATGCTGGAAGTTTTTAAAAGGAAATAGCTGCGTTATTGCGCAACAGAGGTCATGATGATATCCGACTCTTTTCTGCCAGAATGACTGTAATAAAAAGTGGATAATTTGGCGTTATAGGTTAATGACGATTGAATGATGGCGCTTTTTTTCAGTTTTGTTTTCACCGCAATCGTTTTGGTCGCAAAGTCGTAATACTCTAACTGTTGATGTTTATCCCTGGTGGTGACGTAAAAGATGCCGTTTGCGTCAATCACCCATTTGTTATGGATATCTTTATTGGCGGTCGAAAAAACCCACTGCTCATCGCTATTATCTGGTTGATACCAAATGCCGTCACTTTCATTTTTTGAAAAATAAATACCATCACCGGTGGGCGCAGGATAACTGATTAATCCGCCTGCATGGGTAATTTGACGAGGCGCTTCTTTAGACAGCGGGTATTGCCAAATATTCCATCGGTTGGCGGTTCGCATACTGGTGTAAATGGATTCGCCATCGGCTGACCATTCAGGGTATAAGTGATCGACCGGCTCATAAGTGATTTGACTATATTGCCTGGTCAATAAGTTTAAGATAAACACTTGCTGCTGTTTTGATTGGCTGGCATCTGATACCGTAAAAGCAATTTTTTTACCATCAGGAGACCATTTTGGGTGATAAGCCGTTGATTCAAATTGGCTTAATTGCACCGGATTGGAGCCATCAAAATTGGCGAGCCATATCTCTTGGTAACCACTTCTGTTGGAACTGAAAACCAGCTGTTCGGTCATATCAGAATAATCAGGTGCGGTATCAATGCCGGTAGAGCTAATCACATTGTTAATGGTGCTAGTAGAATTAGTGCTAACCGTGCCATCAACCGGGTTATTCAACACAATTTGCTGAATATCAATCACCTGAAAGTTCTTTTGGTAGAGCAAGGTTTTACCATCTTGAGTCATATACGGGTGAGAAGCGGCCACTGATAAACCCAGTAAAGTACTGCTGTGATCAGCAATATTCGCTTGCCATAATCTTGGCGCGCCGCCTTTCTTCGAAGAATAAACAATAGATTGGCCGTCGGCTGACCAAGTGTGCCCGGCAATAATCGCACTGTCCCGGGTGATTTGTTCAATGGCACCGTCCAAAGACAAGGTCACAATTTCACGGGTAGAAGGTGTATTAATTCTGGTCATGGCGATTAAGCTGTTGTCCGGCGACCAGCTAAAATCGTAATCACCAAAATCCGTGGGCTGATAAGTAACTAGGGTCTTTTTGGTTAAGGTTTTTAGGTTGAGCAGTTGGATCCCGCCGTTATCACCGGGATTAATGTTGGTCACGGTATACACCAGCCACTGACCATCCCGAGACAAAGCATGACCACTAGAAGCGTCGGCCCAACATTCAGTGATCAGCTTATTTTGCTTCATTTCAATCGAAATTTGATGGATAGAACAAAGAGTGCCCTTTTCTTGACGGGCATAAATCAAACTTCGGCT
>JBLGCB010000335.1:0-7739 GCA_047617105.1 Phenylobacterium sp.
GTATAAACCTTCATTTCGTTTTGAGTTAAAATAGCGCAGAACCAGCCATAGGAATCATCAACAATAGTAGTGGGAAAAACGATACAAATGCAGCGGATCAAAAAATCAAAGAAACTCCATGGTGTCTGTTACGACATTCGTGGCCCGGTCGCCAAAAAAGCCAAACAGCTTGAAGATGAAGGCCACAGCATACTCAAACTGAATATCGGCAACCCGGCCCCCTTTGGTTTTGAAGCCCCAGACGATATTGTCAAAGATGTGATCTACAACTTGCCTCAGGCGCAAGGTTACTGTGAAGCCAACGGCATCTATTCTGCCCGAGTCGCGGTGATGCAATATTACCAGAAGCGCGGCATTCTCAATGTCGCCGTCGATGATGTCTATATCGGCAACGGCGTGAGTGAACTTATCGTGATGTCGATGCAAGGTTTGCTTGATAGCGGTGATGAAATCCTCATTCCCTCCCCCGATTATCCGCTATGGACCGCCGCGGTTAACCTATCTGGCGGTAAATCAGTGCATTATGTTTGTGATGAGCAATCAGACTGGTTACCAGATATAGACGACATCAAAGCCAAAATCAGTAGCCGTACCCGCGGTATCGTATTAATTAACCCCAACAACCCTACTGGTGCTGTGTACCCTAAAGAATTGCTTGAGCAAATCATCACCGTCGCCCGAGAACATAACCTAATTATCTTTAGTGACGAGATTTACGATAAAATTCTCTATGATGGCGCAACACATACTTCTATTGCCACCCTAGCAGATGATGTATTTTTCCTGACCTTTGGTGGTTTATCGAAAAACTACCGCATTGCCGGATTCCGTGCTGGTTGGATGGTATTATCAGGCCCCAAATATATTGCTACCGAATACATTGAAGCCCTCGACATGCTGGCCTCGATGCGCTTATGTGCCAACGTACCTTGCCAACATGCCATTCAAACGGCGCTCGGTGGTTACCAGAGCGTCAATGAACTAATCGTGCCTGGTGGCCGGCTATACGACCAAATGGACTTAAGTTGGCGTTTGCTCAACGATATTCCGGGCGTCAGTTGTGTCCGTCCCAAAGGGGCGATGTACTTATTTCCCAAGCTCGATATTAAACAATTCAAAATCCATAATGACGAACAATTTGTGCTCGACTTTCTCAATGAGAAAAAGGTTTTGGTGGTGCATGGCCGCGGGTTTAACTACCCCACACCGGATCACTTTCGACTCGTATTTTTGCCCCATGCCGAAGTGTTAACCAGCGCCATCGGTTCACTGGAGCATTTTTTGAGTTCGTACTCTCAATAATATTATAAAAAACATGTAATTGTTAAGCGTGCTTAGATTTCGCTTCAGAACAAGGCTCTTTCGCACGGAAAATAGGCGCATATAGGTCATATGTAACTGTTTTAGTACGAAAGTAACGCAGTTATGGTGCGAAAGATGAGTGCGCTGAACAGTTACAAGGAAAATTATGAACATAGCACCACACTGGCAAGACAGGCGCAAGCAAACAGATACTGCGCGGCCTAACGATCATCGCAATCCCTTTCAGCGTGACCGTTCGCGCGTACTGCATTCTGCCGCCTTTCGACGACTGCAAGCCAAAACGCAAATCATGGGCGTCGGCCAAAACGATTTTTACCGCACCCGACTGACCCACTCGCTAGAGGTGGCACAAGTCGGCACCAGCTTACTGGCCCAATTGCAGCGCAACGAACCCCAGCAAGCCGCCTTACTCGAATTTGATGAAAGCATGATGGAAGCCATTTGCTTATCTCATGATATTGGTCACCCGCCATTTGGTCATGGCGGTGAAGTAGCGCTGAACTACATGATGCGCGACCATGGCGGTTTTGAGGGTAATGGCCAGACCCTGAGAATACAGGCGGTGTTAGAGCCTTACACGGTCGACCACGGCATGAACATGGCCCGGCGCACACTGCTAGGATTGTTGAAATATCCCAGCACCCTAAACCAGCTAAAAAGACGGCAACAGCCCGAAAATGACGATCACCGCACCATTCAGTCAGATGACTGGGTGCCAGCCAAAGGGGTATTTAACGATGACCAGCAAGTACTGGACTGGATTTTACAGCCATTGACCGATGCCGACCGCCAGCTTTTTACTTCACTGACCCCAGCAAAAAGTCCCGCCCACCACAGCAAAACCCGCTTTAAATCGCTGGATGCCTCAATGATGGAAATTGCCGATGACATCGCTTATGGCGTACATGATTTAGAAGATGCCATAGTGGTGGGTAATGTCAGTAAAGAACAGTGGTATGAGCAGGGACTAGTGCAATTCACCGCGCTCGGTGATGCCAAGGTTGACGCCTTTATTGCAGATGTCAGCAGCAAACTGTTTGGTGAGCACCACCTCAGAAAAGACGCCATCGGCCAGCTGGTCAATATTTTCGTCACTTCGGTTGAGTTGTATCAAGCGGATCAATCTTTTGAAGAACCGTTATTACGTCATAACGTCAGGCTGCGCAATCCACAACATCAGATGTTGGAAATTCTCAAACACTTTGTTTTTGAACATGTCATCAGCCAGCCGACCAATCAGCAAGTGGTGTTTAAAGGCCAAAAAATCATTATCGAACTGTTTGAAGCATTCGCCTCAGACCCGGTGCGCTTATTACCTCATAACACCCAAAATCGGTGGTTAAAAACCCGCGACGAAGGCAATGATCCCCATCGGGTGATCTGTGATTATATTGCTGGTATGACCGATGAATATGCGACCAGGATGTATCGACGGATGTTTGTGGCATAACTATTTATCAAAGTTAAGCCAGAACATAGGATTGCTTTGCACGCAAAACTCAACATAAGGATGGGACTTATCAGCAGCATAGTCCCCAGCATAGTCCCCAACACGATAATAAATTGAAGCGCCTTTGGCCAACAGATAAAATTGAACCTTACCATCACTGTTTACAGCTTTTAAATAACCATGATGGTATTGCTCAATCAACCGAATCAGATTCTTTGGCGTGCGGTTGTTTTCATGAACAAAAGGCACCGCGACATCCTCATATTGACCCGTAACAGCAATACCAACGCCCGAATATTTGGCATAGCGCAACAACTGTGAAAACGTCACTTCTTTGCTGACCACCTTAGCTTCACTGGGTAGCACAGCCAACAAAGTCAAAAACAATACCAAACTCAGCGCACCAAACAATGCCACACAAGCCAATTTAATGCTCATTTTTTATCTCCGTTAACTTAAAGCCTTAAACTTTCTGACAGCGTTAAAAATAACACTGAACAGCGCAACAGAATATAGAGGAAATTAACTACGCCCTCCTTTAAAAAATCACAGTATTTTGCTTATCACTAGTTAATTTCCTCTATGTTCAAATCCTGGTCACAATGTTAATTTTCATGTAACCAAACTATTTTGCGATGCAGGTGAGATAACTAAGCGCTAACTGACACTAGTAGCATAACCAATAAAAAGAGGAGAAGCTGAATGGTCTATTGTGCCCCTTGTAAGGGCAAAGGTAAGTGTTCTAAATGCCATGGTACGGGCAAAGTATGGCTTGATGTGACACCGGGTTTTAAATGCCCAAAGTGTGGTGCTTCTGGTCGATGTTCGAACTGTGGCGGCAACGGTAATAAATAGGTAAATCGATTTATTTGCCAATAACATAAAAAATTTCTAACAATCACTCAAACTATCGGCGGAACGTTCAATCCGCTATAATTGAATACCAGCGAGCTTGGATGCGACACTGGTCAATTTCGCCGATATTACAACGTCAACACCCGCACAGCCAAACCAATAAACACCACCCCGGCAATTTTATCAATCAAAGGCCCCTTCTCGGCCAGTGAAAAACGCTCCCGGGTCTGATGAACCAAACCAGCGACAATGCAATACCATATCGCATCCACCAACAACACGGTGATTGCCATAATGGCACCAATGGTTGGGGTCATATTATCTTGGGGGATTAACTGGCTAAACAAGGCAACAAAAAATACCGCCAGTTTGGGGTTTAAAAACGCGATGGCAAAACCATCTCTGGCAGCGTCAAAATAACTCGACTGGGTTGTGCTGCTGGTATCAGCAGTAAACGGGCTGCCTTTATTAGCCAGCGCTTTGATGCCCATATACAACAAGTACGCTGCGCCACCATAGACCAATCCCTGATACACCATCGGTGATTTGAGCAATAACGTCGACAAACCCAGCAGGGTTATCACCCCGTAGATGCCCACACCAATGCCATGAGCGATGGCCGCCAGCACGCCGTGGGTGGTTGAGTTTGAAATCGAGTGCTTTAACACTACCGCCAAGCTTGGTCCCGGCGACATCGCGCCGAGAACACAAACCATGAATAATGGCAACCAAGCGGCAAATGTCATTTACTCTACTCGAATCGTGGCTTTAACTATGCTCAATTCTTCGCTGGTTTTACCTGAGCGTGAACCGAATTTTTCCAATGCTAACAAGGTCGGCATACCATCAACCACTTCACCAAAAACGGTGTGTTTACCATCTAAAAATGGAGTTTCTTTAAAGGTAAGGAAAAACTGGCTACCGTCGGTGTTTGGTCCCGCGTTGGCCATGCTCAAAATACCCGGTTTGTTGTGCGATGGCTCACCGTTGAATTCACCAGCATATTTGTAACCTGGATTACCCGTGCCCTTACCGCGTGGATCGCCACCCTGAGCCATAAAACCGGGGATCACTCGGTGAAAGATAATACCGTCGTAAAAACCCAAACGGGTCAAATACAGGGTGCTTGATACGTGCATAGGGGCTGTTTTTGGCATTAGCTGAATCGACAGCTTGCCTTTGTTGGTTTCTAAATCCCAAAAATATTTACTCTCGGGATCAAACGTTGCCATCGGTGGTTTAGGCAGGTTTTCTTTCCATTTCTCTTTGGTTTTATCGATTTTTTGCGTGACGGTAAATGCGTCGATACTTTTGACGGCCGGATCGACTTTAGAACAGCCAGAAAATAAAAAGCTACACGCCACTAAGGCAGTGCTGAATTTTGCCGCTTTGATAAACGATTGGTATGACATTGAAACCTCTTCTTCTTTTGTTAAAATTATTAATTAAACGGCTCTGATCAAATAGCCTTGTTTAGGGTAACAATCCCTAAGTGCTTTTTTCTTCCTCTGTGTTGCCTCTGCGTTCTCTGTGACTCTGTGGTAGTCGCAAAGAACGAAGCCATTTGTTACCCAGTTTGATCGGTGCCAATTAAACTATTTAGCACCCTTAAACGGATTATCAAAGTCAATCGACAATAACATCAATAAGGTATTCGGATTATCTTCGCTGGTGAAATCAACTGGAATAATATCGCCTGGCAAACAATACGTCTGAACGCCCTGGGCAGTAGACTCAGGAGACAAAACATATAACGCCTCATTACCTTCAACTCGTCGCCATTCGATCACACTTTGACTGGCTAGGGTGCACTGTTCGACAATCGCCCCTTGTCTGTCAATATTGTGCAATACCGAACCGCCTTTAAGGGTGATCAAATGATGCACCTTGGCAAAACGCACGTAACGGTCCAGCGGTTTGCTGTAATCAAAAAATACCGACAGGTTAAAAATAATCAAAGCGATAAAAGCGACCCAAAAAACTGGCGGGAATCTTTTGCCCTTGCCCTGTTGGTCTTTGTTTTGCTGATTGCTTTTAGTGCTCATATCATTCCTAGCGGTAAGTCTGTTGATTTAGACAATATAAAAAGGCGGCTATTGTAGTACGTTATGCCATCCCCGACCATAGTAATGTCTGCTGTTCGTTAAAGTTTTGTCGTTATGGTCCAAATCAGACACAAGCATAACTTACAGAAAATCAGTAAGTATTGCTTGATTTTAATAAAAACTTGTTATAGTTTAGCTTTATCAGTTGTGCAGCAGATTGCACGGCGTTCACGTAAAGGAAAAATAATGAAAGACCAAGCAAAAAAAGATAACGAAAACATGGCCATTTATTTGAAAAGATTGCGCCATGATCAAAACCACACCATGCGCTCACTGGCCCAGCTGTTAGGCACACCCCATAGTTTCGTGGGTAAAATAGAAAAGCAGGGGCGCAGACTAGATGTCGGTGAATTTATTCACTACTGCCGGATAATGAACAAACAACCAGATGAGGTATTACGCGCCATCATGGTCTTTGATCGCCAATAAATCGTCGGTTGTTGAACCCACTATATCGATTGCCCGTCGCTGGCGGGCAAATCCAGAGGCAATATTTCAATCGATTCCTTTGACCCTCTCGCCCCGAAAGTTTGCGAAATGTAAACTTCTCGTTACCTGTAAAATCGATGTACCCGACGTTATATGATTCAATAAGCAAATTATTACGTAAACATAAAGATGCAATTAAGTTAATAAAATAAGTCTTCCAACATGACTTATTTTACCACCACCTTCATTCACACTCATTTTCTAGCGTTTCTATTTTACCTTAAGATGTATAGACAACTTACTTTACTATCATTGATCGCCATAACAGGACCACACATTAAGCCATTAAAACTCTAAATGGTTGTTTTTAAGCCTTATTTTTTCAATGATCCATTGGTTTTTGGGTTTACCAAGCAACCATTGACAACGGTGTCATTTATTTCTGCTATAAATAAAGTGCAACATTTTTACAACATAATTACAGGTCCGGTTGAAACCAGTTAGGTATTTATGCAATAAAACAGCGTAACTATTGCTTTACAGTGATTGACAATGTTTACTAAAAGACAATAAACGTTGAAATATTGTTAATTTAAAAACCAACTGGTAACTTGATATCGCCGATTGAGAACAGCACTTCTTCAATCGGATGATAGCTGTATTTGTTTTGAGTAAGGCAAGACTCAATCTAACTAATCAATAAAACACCAGGAAGTAATGATGAAAATACTCAACCCAATCGCTGCCACCGTATTACTGGCATTAACTTCAACCGCAGCAAACGCAGGTCGCGTATCTGACATTCAAGCCTTAACCAGCAATGATCAACCGTCATATGTTGCAGGCAACCTTGGCGAAGCAACCGTTGCCAACACAGTGAGTGCACTAAAAAACATCATATCTGAGCAAGCAGCTTATAAAGCCGCGGGTAACGAAGGTTTTAACATAAAACGCCAGTGGACTGATAAACTGGGTAAAGTTCATACCCATGTCAACCAAACCATCAACGGTTTAAAGGTCTACGGCACCAGCATGATTGTTCATGCCGATAAACTGGCAGCTACTCTCTCAAAAGCGCCATACAAAGGCGCTCTTAACGCAAAAAGCAGTTTAAACAACGCCGATGCCACCAGCATCTATTCAGTATCGGGCACCTTGGCGGTCAACAATGACCAAGCCGCCAATCCACACTTATTGGCCCGCAAGGCCCAATCAAGCCAAAAAGCGCAACAACAAGCGGCAAAGTTGGGTGATATCACCGCCCCACCAGAGTTGGCTTATGTGTATTTGCCACTAAGCGGCGAAACTAAACTGGCCTGGGTGATGGAAGTCACTTGGAACCTCGGCGGCGAAAACTTTGGTCGTGACGTGGTTTTTTACGATGTCAAAACCAATGCTCTGTTAACTCGTCACGCCAAAGTGCATTCAGCCAAAAGCTGGGCCACTTACTCACTAGATAACCTAGAGCCAACGTTAGACACCTTGCCTGGTCGTGAATTGTGTATCAACGAAGAGGAATGTGATGGCGATGCGTCAGCTAAACGCGCCCATGACGGTGCCTCAGATGTGTATGACTA
>JBLGCB010000336.1:0-7723 GCA_047617105.1 Phenylobacterium sp.
TGCCCGGCTCAGGTGGTGTTGTAACATTTCTCTGGCGATGTCGCTGTCTTTAACGCATTGTAAGCGCAGTTCATAGCTATCCCCTTCATTACCCGGTAAAAAATGAAAAGGCACCCAGACCAGGCGTTGGTCATCATTCTCAAGGTTGTCACCATCGACAGAATGGTGGGCGGTGGCGGTCACATGAAGATGGCCTTTATCTTTGGCATTGAGGTTTTGGTGACCCGCATTGTCATCGACAAATTCAGCAGCGGTGGCAATAATCTTACAAACGTCGGCTTTTAGCCCCGCCGCTCTGGCCATCGCGTAAGTGCCGTAATAATGCATATCTACTTGCATGGTATATAATCCTTCTATTTTTATGTTGGTGTCAGTGTCTTATCCCTTATTAATCTAGAGTAACATCGACAAAGTGCCAACTTTATTTTTACACTAATTGTGTAGATGACTGTTTATATAACCAGATTATTAGTCTATTATGGCGAGCTTTAAGATGACAGGAAAAAAACCTTGGAAAAATTTGACCACATTCATCATCGTGCAGTAGAGCGCAAAGGCAGCGAAGCGGCCTTAAAATCACTGCTGTCGAGTTCAATACCAGCCACGCTGATTGGCCAAATCCCCGATGATATCTGGCTCGAAGAATTTACTCGCAAAGTGTTTCAAAGTGCGTTTTACTGGTCGATTATTGAAAAAAAGTGGCCGGGATTCAAAGAAGTATTTTGGGATTTTAATATTGATAAATTGCTGATGATGCCGCATGAGATGTTAGAGAAAAAAGCCTCAGACCCACGTATCGTGCGCAATTACACTAAGGTCAAAACCATCCCCGCCAATGCGCAAATGATCCACACCGTCAGCACAGAACAAGGCAGTTTTGGTCAATTTATTGCCGACTGGCCAAGCGATAATATTATTGGTTTGTGGGGCTGGCTAAAACAAAATGGTTCGCGTCTTGGCGGAAATACGGGCCCATATGCATTGCGAGCACTGGGCAAGGACACTTTTATCCTCTCCCGCGATGTCGAAAGTTACTTAAGGGCCAACAACATCATTGATGGCGGTTTGCAAAGCAAAAAATCACTCAATGCCATACAATCCTTCTTCAATGATATGCAACAACAAAGCGGTTTGTCGTTGCAACACATCAGTCAAACCATTTCATATAGCACTGGTGACAACCGAGTTGGATTTAGTACCTAGGGCTTAGGGCTTAAACTCAACAAAATGAGGTTCGACATCTTTTTCAGACTTAATCGCGATACTGGTCTGAGCCGTGCCGAGATAAAGATAACCGACAATCTCATCTTGCGCTTCTAATCCCAGTAAGGTCTTCATCAGCGGGTTATAAGCATTAGCACCAGTACGCCAGACGCCACCAAAACCCAGCGCAAATGCAGCTTGTTGCATCGCCATCACAGCACAGCCTGCGGCGATAACCTGCTCGACCTTGGGCACCTTAGGGTGTTCTTGGACTTTGGCGATACAAGCAATCACCATCGGTGCTCTGAGGGATTTACCTCTGGCCTTTTCTATCGCGGCTTCTTGGGCATCCGGATTGGCCGCCTGTACCGCCTGAGCAAAGAAATCACCCAGTTTTAGCAATGCAGCTTCGTTATTAAAAACAATAAATGACCAGGGTTTGAGTCCACCGTGATCAGGGGTGCGCATGGCCGCCTTTTGAATCAGTTGCCAGTCTTCGCCAGCCGGAGCCGGAGCTTGTAAACGCGGAGTTGAACTTCGGGTGGTGAGTAATTCGAATGCATCCATAATAAAAAAACCTGTTAGCTAGTTATCGACTGAATGTTGCTAGGCTAACAGATTTTTTATTGAATGCCTCATGTTTTTGCAGCCTTTTTACAGGCTTAAATAGACGCAGCTAGTTCAGCACCTTGCCTGATGGCCCGTTTGGCATCCAGCTCTGCGGCAACATCAGCGCCACCAATCAAATGCACTGGCACACCAGCGGCCTCAATCGGTTCAAACAACTCTTTTAACGGCATCTGTCCGGCACAGATAATCACATTATCCACTGGCAGTAATTTTTCTCGCCCGTCGATTTCAATCAATAATCCCTTATCATTAATTTCAACGTAATTGACCCCGCCCAACATTTCAACCCGTTTGTGTTTCAAGGTCGAGCGGTGGATCCAACCGGTGGTTTTGCCCAGACCAGCCCCTGGTTTGGTGGTTTTACGCTGCAATAAATAGACTTTACGTTTGCTCGGCGCATGTTCTTCTCGCTTCAATCCACCCCGATTGTGATAAGCCTGATCGATGCCCCACTCTGCATGCCATTGTTCGACATTCAGGGCGCTGGAATGTTCCTCGGTCAAAAATTCACTGACATCAAAACCAATGCCACCAGCACCAATCACCGCGACGTTTTTACCCACTTCTTTTTTATCTCTTAACACATCAAGGTAGGTCAACACTTTGTCGTGTTCAATACCCTTGATGGTCAAATCTCGCGGTTTAATCCCGGTGGCCACAATCACTTCATCAAAGTTGCCTGCCAAAATCGATTCACTGCTTTGTACTGACTCAAGATGCAAATGAACGCCAACTTCTTCAATCAAATTGGCGTAATAACGCAAGGTCTCGTAAAACTCTTCTTTGCCGGGAATTTGTTTGGCGTAATTAAACTGACCACCAATTTCGGCGGCTTTATCAAACAGATGCACTTCGTGGCCCCGTTTAGCCGCGTAAGTGGCAAACGACAACCCCGCAGGGCCTGCTCCAATCACCGCCAGTTTCTTTGGCTTGTGACTTTGATCTAACGGTGGAAAGTTCAATTCTGTTTCATAACAAGCTCTAGGATTCACTAGACAGCTTGCCCGCTTTTGCTGAAAAACATGATCCAAACAGGCTTGATTACAGGCGATACAGGTATTAATTCGCTCTGGCGTACCCTCGGCTGATTTATTCACCAGTTCAGGGTCGGCCAAAAAAGGCCGTGCCATTGACACCATATCGGCATCGCCGTCAGCGAGCACTTTCTCGGCCACTTCTGGGGTATTGATGCGATTGGTGGTGATCAGCGGAATAGACACTTCACCTTTGAGTTTTTTGGTCACCCAGGTAAACGCCGCTCGTGGTACCGATGTGGCAATGGTGGGCACTCTGGCTTCGTGCCAACCGATACCGGTATTAATCAAGGTTGCCCCGGCCTGCTCAATGCGTTTGGCCAGCTGCACCACTTCTTCCCAGCTATTGCCGTTTTCAACCAGGTCAATCATCGACAAACGATAAATAATAATAAACTCAGGGCCGACTTTTTCTCTAACCTGACTGACCACCTCTACCGCCAGACGCGCGCGGTTATTAAATGTACCACCCCACTTATCTGTGCGTTTATTGGTTCGAGTACAAATAAATTGATTGATCAGGTAACCTTCAGATCCCATGATTTCAACCCCATCATAACCCGCCATTTTGGCCAGCTTTGAAGCTTTGGCGTAATCTTCGATGGTCGATTTAATTTGCCGCCCTGACATTTCACTGGGGGTAAAAGGGGTTATCGGCGATTTGAGCTTGCTCGGTCCGACGCTGAAAGGATGGTAGCCATAACGGCCCGCATGCAATAGCTGCAAACAGATTTTGGTATCATAAGGTTTGATTCTGTCGGTGATTTTGCGATGTTTTTTGACATGCCACCAGCGATTCATCTGGCTGCCCATAGGCGCCAAACGACCACGAATATTCGGGCTAACACCACCAGTGACGATTAGGCCAACGCCGCCTTTGGCACGCTCTTCATAAAAAGCGGCTAATTTTTCAAAACCGCCTTTTTCTTCTTCAAGCCCGGTGTGCATCGATCCCATCAGCACCCGATTGCTCAACTGAGTAAAGCCGAGGTCTAACGGAGCCAACATATTGGGGTAATAAGTGTTTGTATTTTGTGTCATATCTTATGTGGTCATACCAGAGAGTATATGGCAACAATTTACCTGCATTTGCCCGTTAGCACAAGCATTAAAATGGCCAGAACAGTAGTTTTTAAGATGGGTTACGCACGCGCTTAGGCCGAAAATATTCGATATTATCATAAAAAGCGGCATCTTCATTGGCCTCATACCAGCCGGGCACCCCAAGTAACGGCAAGGGTGATAATTGCTGATTGTTTTTCAATATATCCGCTTCGCTGATCAGTGCAAACAGTTTGGCATCCAAAATCAGATATTGTTCGGTTAGCGTCATAGTAAAAAAATCCACCTCTACACTGATAAACAATGCCTTGCCTGTCAGGCCGATATACGGTTTAGTGAGCATTTCGTAATTGGCATGACCGATGATAAATGGTGCTACAGTTTTGCCCCACTGATGTCGCTGGTCAACAAAACCCCAGTGCCATTGGTGATCACGTAATTGGCGGCTAAACTCAGGGTTGGACGTGGCCAAAATCACGCCACATTCATCGAGCAAGGTAATGGCATTACGCTTCGCAGTACGCTTTTTTTGCCCGTGGGCTTCAATATCTTGGAAATGCAATTGGTTCAGTAGCGCTTTGGTTCGGGGCAACAAGCACCAAATCAAGGCACCAAATAAATCATGCCAGCCGTTGAGGCGAGTGGGCACCTCTCCGGACTCGTAAATCACTTGCTCATAATAACGTCCAGCAAAATCAAAGCTATCGTCTTGTGGCCTGAAAGTGACCGGGAAACCACTGGTCGTGGTCACGCCATCCGGTAACAATTGATTAAACTTATCAACACCGGGCCACTGCGGCCAATGGCTGAAATCGAACAGCGCATTTAAATGGCCAAAGCTGCCCGTTTGCTGACAAAAAGCCGTCGTCCAGTGCTCGAAGGTGCTAAAAACACGCGGTTTATCCGCCATACTCGCTAAAACTCTTCATTGTCAGCATCATCAATCTCGCTGGCCGCTTTGGCTTTACGTTTTAACACCGGACCAAAACCGCCTTCAACCCCTTCAAAGTAGGTTTTGTTAGCATTGCCTTTTTTCGCTTTAACCGGTTTGGCTTTAACCGCCACTTTGGCTTTGCCGTTCTTTTTCGCTACACTGACTTTTTTCGGTGCCAGCCCTTTGAATTTGCCAGTCAGCCCTTCGATTTTGCTAAAGGTGATTGACTGGTTTAAAAACGCTTCGATATTTTTATAACTTGCCCAATCTTTTGGGCCTACCAACGAAATGGCAGAACCGCTGGCACCAGCACGGCCAGTACGACCAATTCGATGAATGTATTCTTCAGCATGTTTGGGCATATCAAAGTTGATCACATGAGAGACGTTTAATAAATCGAGCCCTCGTGAGGCGATATCAGTGGTAATAAGGACTTTTTTCAACCCTCGACTAAAATCATCCATGATTTTATTGCGTGACGTCTGGTTCAGGCTGCCACTTAACGCGGTAGTACTGATGCCTTTTTTGGCAATCTCGGTGGCTAGGCGATCGGTATCGGCACGGGTGGCCGTGAAGATAATCACTTGCTGATATTCTTCATGTTCAAGAAAGTGGAATAACAACGCTTGTTTGTGATCAAGGTGATCACATAAATACAATCGCTGAGAAATATCCTGATGAGGGTCACTAGACAAACCAATGGCAATACGTTGCGGTTCTTTTAACAACTCGACGGCAAAGTTATTCACCTGAGCATGATCTAAGGTCGCCGAAAACATTAAGGTCTGACGTTTACGGTGATTGGCAATTCGATTAATTGTCGCCAGTTGCTCAGCAAAACCCAAATCGAGCATTCGGTCAGCTTCATCAAAAATCAGCAATTCAAGCCCTGCCAAATCGAGATTTCTTTTATCAATGTGATCAGCCAAGCGACCCGGTGTGGCGACAATAATATGGGGGTCTTTGTTAAGGGCTTTGGCCTGATCATTAAAGTTCTCACCACCCAAAATCAACTGTGCCTTGATTGGTGTATTGGCCACCAAAGAACGTAATTGAGCAAACACCTGTTTGGCCAGCTCACGGGTTGGTGCGAGTATTAATGCCCGAGCATCTTTTTTACTTAACGCCCTGACCGTCAACATTCGCTGCATCGCTGGCAGTAAAAAAGCCAAGGTTTTACCAGAACCCGTTTTTGAAGAGGCGATTAAATCACGCCCCCGCATGGCCTCAGGGATGGCCTGGGCCTGAATATCTGTCATCTGCGCTAATCCCATATGCTCCAGGGAACGCAGCAGCCGTCGGTCTATTTGTAAATCATTAAATTGCAACTTATGCTCCAGTGAAGGCGGTTAAAGTGATCATTATTCGCATCGGCGTAGTATACTCTTTATAATGCCCAGCGCAAAAACAAGCGCCAAATTAAGCGAAAAATCAATGTAACGATTCAGCGCACCCATCTTTCGCACCATAACGGCGTTATTTTCGTACTCAAACAGTTGCATATGGCTTATATGCGCCTATTTTCCGTGCGACAATGCCTTGTTCTGAAGCGAAATCTAAGCACGCTGAACAGTTACAAATCAATAATAAAAGGATCACTATGATGAAATCAGTTAACACGGGGCTTCGCTGGATTATGCAAGCCAGCCTATCACTTTTATTGGTATTAGCATTAGTGGCTTGTAACGACAGTGACAGCGACCATGCCAATAACAGCAACAATACAAGCGACAGTCAGCATGAGCAAAGCGCTCAGGTTGAAAACAAAACACTGGCCGAGCAGCCTGAGTCGACGAAACAAGCCAACCAGCTTAAGCAGACGGGTCAATCCGCCATGGCCGCAATGGATGACGGCGCTCCAAATCAAAAAGGCGCTAAAACTGAATTACAAACCCGAAATGAGCAATTAAAGCAGACATTAAAAAAGACGCTCAAAACTTATGATCCGGCAAACACCAGTTGCACTTCGCTGTCTGTTAAACAATGTACTGCCAGCAAAGCGTGTATATTAGATCAAGATAACAACAAAGCCTACCAATGCCGTGATGCCGCCAATCCGTGCGAAAGCGGGTTTGTTCAGGCCGGAGCTGATCTTGAAAAATCCTGCACCAGCAAAAAAGGATGCGCCTTTAGCAATGCTTCGTGTTTCTGCCCACCGGGCATGACCTGTATTTGCGGTGGCGGTAAACCTGCGGCTTGTTCACTTAATGGTATAAAGTAGTGTGAGCGAGTATTAAAAGCGAATATCCATGTTTTGACTCTATTCGTAGGTTGAGATGATTCGACATTTCGAATCACTTCAATCCCTTAATCTAAATGATTTGTAACTGTTCAGCGTGCTTAGATTTCGCTTCAGAACAAGGCATTTGCGCACGGAAAATAGGCGCATATAGGTCATATGTAACTGTTTGAGTACGAAAATAACGCCGTTATGGTGCGAAAGATGAGTGCGCTGAATCGTTACAATGATTTTTCAGTTCCTCGATTGATAAGCTTGTAAACAAAGCAACTTGTTCTATTTTTAGCCCATTTTTAAGCATTATTTTGGCTTGACCAATTTTTTCTTGATGGTGCAGTTGTTGCTGAGCTAAGCGTTCTTGGTCGCGTCCTGCTGTTAAGCCTTCTTCTCGTCCTTCTTCTAATCCTTCTTTTCGCCCTGCTTCTCTTCCTTCTGCTATACCAACGACATAGGTTGATTTATACAAACTACGTTGGCGACGCAGCGCTTCGAGGTGGCGGTTATACGTTTGCTGTTCTTGGACGCTGAGTTTCATTAAGTCGAGTTTTTCTTTGGCCTCATTTAAGCCCTGGGCATGAAACTCATCTTTGATCTCTTCATTTTTTAAGAAGTAGATCCACT
>JBLGCB010000337.1:0-7664 GCA_047617105.1 Phenylobacterium sp.
TCTGTGGCAGCAATTTGTTTGCTAAGCCAGTCGTGTTTAAACGTCCATTCATCGTTGGTGTAAATGTTAAAGGGCTCATACCAAGCAACAGGAGGCTCAGCAAATTGATAAAGATTAAGCGTGGCAAATTTTAATATCATATTGGCTAATCCTGTTCTATCGCTGTTTAGAGGCTAAGACATAGGCATGATTGCCAAACTCTTCAGATGAGCTGCTCGAAGAGCTGACATTAACAAAAGTCCACCAATTCTGATCACTCATTTGGTTTAACACCGTTATCCAAGTTTCTTGTTGGCGTTCAAAGATGCGCATTTCACAGATACTGGTTTTACAAATGATGGAATTGACTTCAATATAGTTGCCCAGTTGATGTCCTGCAATGTAGTCTTTAATTTGGTTTTCCATCATGACGCCCCAGTCGTAATCTTGTGGCTCCTCAGTAAACTTGTTAAACGATTCGGCGGTCTTGCCTTCTTGGCCGCCCACTAGGGTAGAAAAAGGTTTGGGTAATAGTGATTCAGCATGTTGCTCTGAGATTTTTGGCCGTGGTGCTGGGCTGTCGTTAGCGGTGGGGCTATTGGCTGAACTGTTGTTTGAGGTGTTGGCTGAGGTGTTGGCTGAGGCGTCGTTATAATCACCATCATAACGGGCATTTTGTTGGGATGCTAAAACGTCTTGCTGTGACTGCTTGGCAGATTGCTCGGCGTTAGCCAAAGCGTCTTGCAATTGCGCCACTTGCTGTTTTAGGCGGGCAATCATGATGTCGGTATCTTTTTGAATGCGATGTTGTGGCAGTTGCGAGACTTTACTGGTTTGAGGTTTAGGCTGCTGTGCGACACTAAGCGCTGGCTGACTGCTGCTAGGAGATTGGCTGGGCTGTGATGCGACTGGTGCTGATGACTCAACTTGACTGGGCGAACTGACGTTTATCAGGCTGGTCACGATAATACCAGCGACAAAACCGCCCAGACCAATCAATAGTGGGTTAACAGTGGACATTTGTTTTTCCTTGGTATTACTTTCGCTATGCTGCTCAATATGATGAAAGTACAGCTTACCTGAACCGGGCTTTAAGGTGAAGATGATTCATTGCGAATCTTGGTGGTAGGTGGTAGGTGATAGTCGGTCGAACTCACTTAATTGCGCTTTTTTTGATGATCATTCTGACCCTTTTCGCTTGGCTGTCTATACTCACATAAACGTTTGGTTATCTGAACGTTAATCATTATTAATCTGATTAAACCAAATAACTGTTATTATCCGCTGAGGCTTAGCAAAGCATAAAAAAACAGCAAGATAAAACCTAAAACGTAACTATTCAGGGTGCTTAGATTTCGCGCCAGAACAAGGCCTGAACTTGGCGGAAATAGTCGCACGGAAAATAGGCGCATATAGGTCATATGCAACTGTTTGAGTACGAAAATAACGCCGTTATGGTGCGAAATATGAGTGTACTGAAGAGTTACCCTAAAATATAACACGTCAAATCCAATGACAAATGGGGATAACACATGCGTAAAATGACTCGTGTCGCTTTGCTGGTATCCAGCGTACTGCTGGCCGCCACACAGGCTTCGGCCACCGTGACATCATCTGGTATCAGGGGTCAGCTCCTTGATGCACAAGGCAATCCACTGGCTGGGGTTACTGTTGAAGTGGTTCATAAGCCGACCGGCAGCAGAAAAACTTTTACCACAACCCAGAACGGGATTTTTCAATCGTCTGGCTTAACCGTTGGCGGGCCTTATACGGTTAAACTTAAAGACGGCTCGCAACATAAAGTGGCCAATATCACTGATTTATTTTTAAAACTTGGCGTCACCGCAAGCGTTGAGTTGCAAGTCGCAAAAGCCGCCAATATTGAAGTCATTTCAGTCAAAGGCACCGCCGCCATGGCGGGAGCGTTTAAAAAGGGTCCTGGTTCAGAATACTCTGAAGATGATATCGCCAGCACCGCAGCCATTAGTCGTGATTTTAAATCACTGTTAAAACGCAGCTCTAAAGTGATGGTAGACCCTACCGCCGATGGTGGCCCAGCGTTATCTATTGCCGGTGGCAGCGTGCGCGGTAATAGCCTAACCGTTGACGGGGTAAAGCAAAATGATGATTTTGGCCTCAATAAAAACGGTTATCCTGGCCGTCGTTCGCCGATTGCGCTAGATGCGATAGAGCAGTTATCAGTGAATATTGCCCCATTTGATGTCACTTACGGTGATTTTCAAGGCGGCAATATCAATGTGGTGACCAAGTCGGGCACCAATGAATTTCATGGTTCGGCGTCATATTATCGTTCAGATGATCGTTTCATCGGCGACGACAGTGAAGGCGAAGATTTGAATATTGGCGACTTCTCAGAAGATACTTATGGCGTGTCTATCGGCGGGCCAATCATCGAAGATAAGCTGTTCTTTTTTGCTTCTTACGAAAAATTCGAATCCACCAAACCCTACCAGTTTACCCTCGATAATGAAAATGGCACCGTTGAAGCCAATGAAAAAATCGGCATCACTCAGGGCGATTTCGATCGTATTGCCAGCATTGCCCAAAGTGTGTGGAATTATGACATCGGTGGTTATGCGGTGCCAAAGGAAGAAGAAGCGAAAAACTTGCTGATTAAATTGGATTGGTATATCAACGATGACCATCGCACCTCTTTAACTTATCAAGACAATGAAGGTAATTCGGTGCGAGATTACTGGGGCGAGACTTTCCCTAATACTCCCTGGACCACTTCGGAATCAAATCGCTATAACCAAACCGAAACCCTAGAAGCACTGAGTTTTCAGTTATTTTCTGATTGGTCGGCGGATTTCTCTACAGAATTTAAATACTCAACCAAAGAAGTCAACACCAGTCAGGACCCATTGCTCGGCGCTAATTTTGGTCAGATGTTGATTGGCACCCCCCATGGTGGTCAGTTATATATAGGCCCAGATCAGTTCCGTCATGCCAATACCCTGGGCAACGATCGTACTGCGTTAGGCATTAAGGGTGATTATTACCTCAATGATGAGCATAAATTGACCTTTGGATGGGAGCACGAAACCCTAGATATCGCCAATATGTTTGTTTTTGGCTCGCTGGGTATGACCGAGTTTGCCAGCATTGAAGATTTTGAAGCCAATCTGGGTTTCCATGTGTTTCAGAACGCGCTTGACGGTAACCCGCAAAGTGCTCTCGACAAGTTCGAATTCACGGTAGATACTTTTTATGTTCAGGATGAATGGTCGGCCACCGATGATTTGACCATGACTTATGGTTTGCGTTACAGCAAATACTCCAATGATGACAAACCGACTTTGAACACCGATTTTGTTGCTCGCCAGGGTTACAACAACCAAGGCAACTTTGATGGTTTGAGTTTGCTTGAACCGCGTATTGGTTTCACTTACACCTATGACCAAGATACCATTATTCGTGGTGGTGCTGGTTTGTTTGGTGGTGGTGGTCCTAACGTTTGGTTATCTAACTCTTATGGTAATGATGGTCGTCGTAAAACCTTTGCTGGTTGTTTCGGTGGTTGTTTTGATGGTCGAACCATGCCTCAGGAAGTACTGGATTTTCTCGCCGCAGGTGGTTTTAATGGCGGCAATGGTGATACCAACTCGATTCATCCTGATTTTGAAATCCCGAGCATGTATAAATACAATATCGGGCTGGAACGTCGTCAGGACTTAGGCTTTTTGGGCGAAGACTGGTTATTCACCGCTGACGTGATTATCTCTGATGTCAAAGATGCAGCGAAATATCGCGAACTGAATATCACTCAGACGGACACTGCCCCAGATGGTCGGCCGATTTACAGCGCGCCACCGCAGTTTGATTTATCTTTAGAAAACGCCAATAAAGGTGGTGGTATTGTCACCTCTATAGGTTTGGCTAAAACCTTCTACAGTGAATATGGCACCTTTAGTTTTGACGTGAACTACAGCTATCAAGACTTAACCGAAGTGAATCCGGGTAATGCTTTTGTCGCGTTTGAAGGTTATTCGATGCCTGCCAATGATGATTTTCAGAATAACCGAGAGTACAATTCTGAATATGAAATCCGTCATAATATGACCAGTAACCTGACCTGGAGCAACGAAATCTTTGGTGATAATACCACCACCATTTCAATTGCTTATACTGGCCGTAGCGGTCGTCATTACAGCCATACCATGCGCAGTGCGGGTACTTTTGGTGGTTTTGTCGACTTTGCCAGCTGGGACGGATATAACTCACAGTCATTGTATATTCCAACTGGAGCAGATGATCCATTGGTAACCTTTGGTGCTGGCTTTGAAACTGACCGTTTCTTTAACTACATCAACTCTAGAGAATGTTTGTCAGATAATAAGGGCAAGATCTCACGTCGTCATAGCTGTAGAAGCGCACAGATCAACCGTTTTGATGTACGTTTTATGCAGGAGATTCAGATCACCGATGATCAGGCGATTGAGTTGACCATGGATATTGAAAACATCGGCAATATGCTGAACGACAGCTGGGGCCGGGCAGAAGGTTATGTTCAGCCGTTTAATGCCCCGGTAGTGGATGTGACGATTGTTGACGGACAGTATGTTTACAATAAATTTAGCAAACCTAAGGCCAGCGTGAATAAGGTGGCTTCGGTATGGAAGGTTCAGTTGGGGATTAAATATCGCTTTTAGAGGGTAATGCTTGGGGTGGTGCAATGCCACCCCATTTTGATGGTAACTCCCACCATTGTATATATCGACGTAGGGTGGGCAGTTTTTTTTGCCCACGCGTGACCCACCAGCCAACATCAAGCTCTGTTAATTGCATGTTTGGAGCGTGGGTCAACCGCGAATATATATCGCCGTAGGGTGGTCACGTTTTTTGTGCCCACGCGTGACCCAGCAGCCAACACCAAGCTCTGTTAATTGCATTTTTGGAGTGTGCGTCAACCGTCAATAAATACGTAGCCAGGGTTGGCCGTTATCGACAAGTCCACGCGTGGGCAAAAAACCTGCCCACCCTACGCCGGTGTATTATCATCCAATTGTTTTATTTGCCCGTTTATCCATTTAATCCATCCCTTAACAATGGCAATATCAGGTTGAATTTCTCGCAGATGATGCAACCCCGCCAGACTTTGCTCATAATATTGCAGCGCTTTGTTTTTATTGTTTTGCAGTTGATAAACGGTTCCGATGCTCATTTGTGACGAGTAAATATCCTCTAATATCGTAGGTTGATCACCCCATAGCTGCTGACGTTGATGGTTTACGGTTAAAGCGTCTGAGTAAAATGCCCAGGCTTGCGTTAGATTACCCAGTTGCTGCTGTACAAGCCCTGTTCTTCCTAGGGCAAGGTTGATATCGCTTAAAACCTCAGCTTGCTCACCCAATAGCTGTTGTAGTTGACGACGCAATGCCAATGACTCTGAAAATAACACCAAGGCTTGAGGCAAGTCACTTTGCAGTTGATAAATATCTCCTAGTTTTTCTAATGAAACACTGATATCCCTTAATACTTGGGGTTTATCCCCCAATAACTGTTGGCGTTGGCGACGCAGCTCTAGGGATTCTGTAAATAGCTCAAGGGCTGTGGTTAAATCGGCTGATTGTTGATGGATATCTCCTAATCTGTCTAATCCACTGCTGATATCACTTAAAACTTCGGAGTTATTCCCTTCTAATTGTTGTCTTTGCCGACACAGGGCTAAAGACTTTTCAAAGGATATTTGTGCGGGTAAAAGTTCACCATAAGCTACATTAATTCGACCTCCACACTGAAAAGCGACAGCCAAAACTCGCAATGTACTGGGGTCGTTATTTAACGTTTGATTAAGCTGGTTAGCCATAACTATTAAAGGCACCGAAACCTGCCGAGCTTGTGAATAATATCCTGCCTCATATGTAGCGTTAAAAGCATTATAACCCGCCCAAAAAACATCAATCCCCTCAGCACCTTTATCTAATAACCGCTGCCACTCAATTACCGCCGGATGTTGACTAATGGCATCATCAATATCATCAGCAAAACGATCTCCATCAACCACATCCAAAGGCAACAAATCCCCACCCCCAACCTGTTCAACCTCAAGCAACAGCGTGTGATCTAAAGTCCGGCTATCACTGCGCACCGACCATAAATCTGGCGCAAGCCGGTAAACTTCTCGCGAAAAATCCTCAGTCATCAATATAACCAAAGGTTGCGGAGTACGGGTTCTGATACCATCACGGCGTTCATTGATGCGCTGAATCAGATTAACTTGCTCAGCTTGCCATTGCTCACCATGCTGATTTAACTCTAACCATATGGGACTGCGTTTACTGTCAGTAGTGTCACTTTCTCCTTCTTCTCTTGCATCTTTACTTTGGCTTAGCAAAAAATCAAGGCAATCGACAATAAGGGTTTCAGGCTCTGAAGGTTCAAAATAGTAAAGCGAGGTTTGATGACCGCTGTAGATATCTTTAATGCGATCACGAATTAGGTTGGAAACAAAACTGTTATCGGTGAACAGAAAAATTAGCTCAAAACCTTCAGACCATTCGAGCAAAGTGGACAGCTCGCGTAACATTTCCTCGCCTTCAGGGGTGAATTGATGGGCAGCAGCCATTTAGTCCGCCGTCTGCTGTTTAGGCTCAGGTTCAGGCATAGGGGCTTTAAGTAATTGTTCTCGAAGTAACGGATTTACGCCATACCAGTCTTCGCCATTGCGGTAATTCAACACCAATCCGCCATCGAGAAAACGAGCAAACTGGGCTAAGGCTTCTTGGCTGGTGAGTTGATGATCACTGCTTTCATCGATGAGTCTCAACCACTTTAGATCATCGTGGGCAATCATCATTTCACGGCGAAATTGATTTATTGCTTTGATTAATAGGCGATTATCCAGAGGCAGGGGAAAGCCGAATGAGCTCATCGCTTTGACGAGGCATTGACGAATAAAACGAAAGAAATTACGTAAATCACCACCGCTGAATCGTGCGAGATCATGAACCTGTTCGATGGTCAAAAAGCTTTCGACTTCATTGCAACGTTTTTTGACAATATCAAACATAATCTGCAAACCCTGCGGATCATCGCTGCCATCTCGGGTGCGAACATGAATGCTTGGCAGTGTTTGCACTGGGTTACCACCTAGTGTGCGAGCAACACCGGGCGCTAGGGCTGAAGTGTATGGTGGGATGGTGTAAAGTATATGTATCATGGGTATCTGTAGATTCTCGGCGTGAGCAGAGAACAGGTTTTCGACACTTTGATAAACGGCTTGTGCTTCGTTGCCAACGCCACGAATCTGTTCAACCGAATCCACCAGTAACACCACTTTTAGGTCGGCATCATTGCTTTTTTGACGAATAAACGTCACCACTTCTTGGGCAAAGTCATTGGCTTGTTTAACAATCTGGTTGGCACGGCCTTTAAGGCTTTGTTGGAGTTGCCGTTTAAAGTCTGGGTCATTTTTTAATGATAATTTGAGGGTGGCGATGTTGGCTTTAAAACTGGCATCTTCAACTTTGACTTCTTGCGTTAAAAAGTCGCCGAGCCGTTGGGTAAAACCACGTTGGCTAAAATCTTTGCCATATTTTTCGAGTACTGCATCATTCAATGCTGCCATCACCGAAATCAAAAAATCAGTGACTTCGACCACGGTCGTTAGATTCATGTATTGACTCATATCACAATGAAAGACAATACAGCCATCTTCTTGT
>JBLGCB010000338.1:0-7604 GCA_047617105.1 Phenylobacterium sp.
AATCCCATCTATATTAAGCGAAAACCTTGACGTTTACGACCGACCCAATTATACTTTTTAACACTAGTAGGTAGACCCACAGTATTTAAAATCATGAATGATACCAGTGCCGTACAGGCGTTAATGGAACAATTAGTCAGCCTAATTGACCACCTCACCGAGCTGCTTGATACCAACCAAGCCCTCGAAGCCGTGGCTTATGAAACCGCCCATGTCGATGCCGCCGATCAAAACACCGTGCTCGCCAACGGCAAACAAAGTATTGAAGTGAACAAACTTGACCAATGGCACCATCGTTGGACCGTGCTGCATTACTTTAAACGCTTTTATGCCGCCGATGAGGCGTCTACCCGTTACGTTTCAAGAATGCCGGGCATTATCGTCACCGGTGTATCAAGCGATGTGATCATGCCACTAATACAACAAATCAATGATTTAAAAGACCAAATCGCTGACGAAGTTCGCCAGGGTCGCAGCCCTTATCTGCGACACAAGTTTATCCACGAAGCCTTTCCTCAGGTCATGACCGAACAACTTTACCGCCATATTAAAGTCGAATCATCACCCGTTAAAAGCGTCTGGTTTAAATGGGTTCACCGACATGTGCCCATCACCCTTGCACCTAAGTCGGCCATCAACTGGCTGATAGAACAGCGCGGCAAGTTACGGGGTAATTACCTACCAGCAGAATGGGAAGCCAGTATCGATGCCATCATCAGCGACATCGAACAGGGCCATTATAAACGCTTGCAACGACGACGGACCTACAAGTCGTTTCCGGTCTGTGATTACAGTTATTACGATGCGTTGGGTAAGTGCAAAACCAAAAGCTTTAATGCCACCGTGCCGTTGATTTTGGTCAACCAACCCGACGATGCATTTCCTCGTCATTCACCACTAAAAACCTTTATCGCCAGTGAACAACCCGCCCCTGAGGACAATCAACCAGCCAATGCCACCATGCTGTTTAGACCGTTGAATTTGGTCGGGTATAAGAGCTGAGCCATCAATAGTGCAAAAAATATTGATGAAATGATATGATTTCAAATGACTTATTGTTACATTACGTCAAATGAAACATCGACTGACAATCAGTATCTATGTTTAATCAAACTATGTGATTAAATATCATGTTATTTTGATCTAACCTGGCTACAGTCAGTTAACTCCCGGTGTTTAACCAATCACAGCAAGAGTACCTACCATTGTTAAATATTATCCACGGTTTTTGGTTACCCGAATCTGACGACCAATTTATTCAATCTGGCCAATTTTGGCTTTGGGTTGAAACGTCAACGCCGCAAGAACGCGACGAACAAACGCATCCCTGCCATTTGTCTGGTTCAACATTAAGCAGCTTCTTAAATGCAGAGTTACAACTGACCACAGCTTCGCTCGCTTACCACCAAATATTATTGCCAACCCGCTGCAATTCCTTATCAAGTACGGTATTACCGTCGCCAGAGTTAAAGCACTTTCCTAATCAGGACGACGATGACGACGCCAAAGTGAGTTTGCAACCCTGGCGGGTGGAGTGTGTCGCCCTAGATATGCCGATACAACAACTCAGTCAGCTGCATTTTTTGGCCACTTATCAGCAGCTGGACACCGGTTTGGGCAGTGATTTTTTGTTTTGGCATTATTTCAGTCAAACCGTTAAACAACTGATGCTCAAAGACCATTATTTGCCCGGTTTGATTCAGCGCGCAAGCAAAAAAAAGCAGGACATTTATCGCAGTTGGCAAATCGTCTCTGCCGATTATGAGGCAAGTTTAGAGCGCGCCGTTAAACATATGCCGTTGATATGTAAAGTGGCTTTTGAAGCGAAAAGCCTGCTGCGCCATTTTACCGAAGTGAACCTACACCAGCTGCTTGAACTTGCCATCAGCAAAGCGCCCGTAAGTGTTAAAAAGCCGTTTGATGATACCCTGATTGAAGGTTTTTTCGCGCCAGTTAAGCAACCGGGTTCAATGTCCAACCATAAAGCCGAGTTTGCGCAATGGCATCAATGGCAGCATAAAATCGCCGATATGGCCCAAAATGCCCATATTCAGTTGTGCTTTCAGCTAGTCGAGGGCGAACAAGATAATTGGTCAATTGCCTTTTTGGCCGCATCAAAACACGATCTTTCTTTTAAACAGTCATTAGCCGATTATTGGCGGCTCAATACCAGCCAAAAGGCCGGGTTAACCGCGCTATTGGGCGATGATTTTGAACATCAGGTCTTGTGTGCCTTGGGTGGCGCGGCGTCGATTTATCCGCGATTATGGCAGGGCATGAACAGCCAGCAACCCGAACGCCTAATTCTGACGCTCGAACAAGCTTTTGAGTTTTTAAAAGAAACAGCTTGGGTACTCGAAGATGCCGGTTACAAAGTGATTGTGCCAGCGTGGTGGACACCCCAAGGACGACAACGGGCCAAGGTTAAATTACGCACCAAAAGTGCAGGCACTAGTGCCAGTTCTGCCGATAGTAGTAAGGGCTTACTATCGCTAGACAACCTGATTGATTATCGTTATGAACTGGCCATTGGCGACCAACCCGTCACTGAACAAGAGTGGTCGCAATTGGTCAATGCCAAAACACCGTTGGTGGAATTTCGCGGCCAATGGATGGAACTCGATCAAGCGCAAATGGCCGATATGCTGGCTTTTTGGCGTAAACAAAATGGTGATGAAGACAAAACCCCACTGTCTATGCCTGAGTTACTGCAACAGCTGGCCGATGAAAACGGCATTTTTGAACTCAATCAAAACGATGCGCTGGCGCAGATGCTCGGCAAACTGAGCAATCAATCGATGCTCGAACCTATCGACGACCCTGCGCAGCTCAATGCCTCTTTGCGAGATTACCAAAAACGCGGGGTATCCTGGTTACGTTACCTTGAACAATTGGGGCTGAATGGCTGCTTGGCCGATGATATGGGTTTGGGTAAAACCATTCAGGTGATTGCGACGCTGGTGGTAGACGAAGCGCAGGGCGTTAATCACGGCTGCACCTTACTGATTGCGCCGACATCGGTGATGGGCAACTGGCAGAAAGAAGTGCAAAAGTTTGCCCCGCAGCTCAACACCGCTATCCATCATGGCAGTGGCCGCATTAAAGACCAGGCCGAATTTGTTGAGTTATGCCACAACAACCATATGGTGATCACCTCTTATAGTCTGGCTCGTAAAGACGCCAAACTGCTCGAAAACGTTCACTGGCAACGTATCGTACTGGATGAAGCCCAGAATATTAAAAACCCCAAGTCAGCCCAATCCAAAGCCATCTTTAAACTAAAAGGGGTTTCGAAACTAGCCCTGACCGGTACGCCAGTCGAAAATAGGCTGATGGACTTGTGGTCAATCTTCAACTTTCTTAACCCGGGTTATCTCAGTAGCCAAGCGAACTTTCGCAAACAGTATGAACTGCCGATTCAACGGCATAACAGCGTCAGCCAGTCGACCTTGTTGAAAAAACTGATCGCACCGTTTATTCTACGCCGATTAAAAACCGACAAAAATATCATCAAAGACTTGCCAGATAAGGTCGAAAATAAAGTCTATTGCAACCTAAGTAAAGAGCAGGCGGCGCTTTACGAAGCGGTGGTATTAGATGTCGAGAAACAGCTAGCTGAACAAGAAGAAATGGACGATAAAAGCAAAATTGGCGGCTTGATGTTATCGACCCTGACCAAGTTAAAACAAATCTGTAATCATCCGATGCAATTTTTGCAAGACGGCAGCGAGTTTACCCCACAGCGCGCCCATAAACTGGAGCGACTGGGCGAAATGCTCGAAGAAGCTCAAGCAGAAGGTGACAGCGTGTTGATTTTCACCCAGTTCACCGAGATTGGCGAGCAGTTGGTGAAGTATCTCAGTCAGCAAAAACAGCTTAATTGTTATTATTTACACGGTGGCGTATCGCGTAAAAAACGCGAGTCGATGATTGAAGAATTTCAGGATGCCAACACCGGGCCTTCGGTATTTGTGTTGTCATTAAAAGCCGGTGGTGTCGGCATCACCTTAACCCGTGCCAATCATGTTTTTCACTTTGATCGCTGGTGGAATCCGGCCGTTGAAGACCAGGCCACCGATAGAGCGTTTCGAATTGGCCAAAAGAAAAATGTGTTTGTGCATAAGTTTATTACCCTAGGCACACTCGAAGAACGGATAGATGAAATGATCAGCGATAAAAAGAAAATGGCTGGTGCCATTGTCGGCAGTGACGAAAGCTGGTTGTCGAACCTCGATACCAATGCGTTTAAATCTTTGATTGCACTGAATAAACAGTCGGTCTTATAAGGAGTTGGGTGATGACAAAAGCAAAAACGATTAACAAAACTATTAATAAAACCTGGTGGGGCCAAAACTTTATGGCCGCACTGGCCGATTTCACCGACGAAGGCCGTTTAACCCGTGGCCGGGCTTATCGCAGTGATAAACGAATAAAGAAATGGACTCTAAAAGATGGCCAGGTCGCAGCCAAAGTGCTGGGCAATGCCAACCCTTATTTTGGTGTGACGGTTGCGCCCACCTATGATACCAGCTTAACAATGATCCAAATCACCCCAGAGCAATGGACCAAGGTGATTGATTCCATCAGCGAAAATGCCGGCTTTATTTGTAAATTAATGATGAATGAAATGCCGGATGATATTGAACAGAGTTTTGCCTTGGTCGACCGTTATTTATTGCCGACTAGCTACTATGATTTTAGAGTGCGCTGTTCTTGTCCAGACACCGAAGTGCCGTGCAAACACATTGCTGGGGTGTGTTATCGCCTCGCCGGGTTATTAGACAAAGACCCGTTTTTACTGTTTGAATTACGGGGTTTATCGCGCAAAAAATTGCATCAAGCGCTGGCACGTTCGCCGCTGGGTAAATCGCTGTTGCAATCATTGTTAACCAAAACACCGCCACCGGTGCCACGTCAGCATTATTTTACTCAGCCTGAAGTGATGACCAATGATAACGATATGGTTGAAAATTTTTGGCACGGTGAAATTCCGCTACCACAACAGTTTGAACCCGTGACCGAGGCGGCTATTCCAGCGATGATGATCAAAAAAGGCGGTGACTACCCGGCCTTTTGGCATCGTGATAACTCATTTATTGACGCCATGGAAGTGCTTTACTTACGGTTACGTAAAAATGGTCAAAAGTTGTTGTGAAAAGGAGGTCAATGGTGCGCATTGCGCACCCTACGCCTTTGGTCCAACCAGTCCAGTCGCCAAGGTTACCCCAGTCAAAATCAATCCACAGCCAAACAACATCGCCATGGTCACCACTTCATTAAGCCACAACGCTCCAAAACCCATGCCAAACACAGGAATTAAATACGTCACCGCGATGGTTTTACTGGGGCCGATGTTGGCAATCAATCTAAAATATAACACAATAGCGAATGAGGTACATAGCAGCGCCAGCACCAATACCGCCAACCAGGCTTCGGTAGAAGGTTGTTGCTCAGGCCAGTAATAAAGACCCACTGGCAACAACATCACCGCAGCACCTGCCAAACTGCCACCAGCAGTGACCAACGAACTCACATGGCTGAGTTTCTGTTTGGCATAAACAGTCAGGCCACCATAACTGGCGGTCGCCGCCAAACCAGCAGCCAAAGCTAAATAAAAATCATCGGTGTTGAGCATCTGTGCAGCCAATTCAGTGTTGCCGCTATTACTCAATACCATGGTTATCACGCCCAAAAAACCAATCACCAAGCCCATCAATGCGCTAATGGTGATCGAGCTGTGCAACCAAATCATGCCAAAAAGTGCGACCCATAACGGTGCAGTGGCATTAATTATTGAGGCGTAACCACCACTGAAGGTGAGGGTGGCAAATGATAACAGACAATAAGGCAGCACCGCGTTAAACACGCTCACCACCAATATCGGTTTGATGTTGCTTAACACCTGACCAATCACTTGCTTGTAAACCAGTAAAGGCAATAAGCACAATGCCGCCAACACTAATCGGATACTGACCAGTGCGGTCACACCAAATTCGGGGGCGGCAATTTTCATTAGAACAAAAGACCCACCCCATATCATGGCAAGGGTTATCAACTCAATTAGATCACGAAGACGCATCAGTTAGCTCATTTGGTGGGTTACCATTATTGGCTGGCTATTTTGCCACAATTCACCCGGCACGACATGCCTTTGCCAACGCTAGTTTTATCAGAAATGTCAATCCAACACAAAAATTTAACAAAAAACAAACATTTCGCTGACTTGAATGAAATACGTAAAATTAATTTTAATTATTTTCAACATTTTTTTACCACCTAAATACTTTTCATATTGTTGCATGGTTAAGCCTTGAAACGCCTACTCTTCCTAAACACTAGATTTTTTACTCTATTTTCACTTACCCTTTAACCCCACGGGTAAAGCGGTTTAATCGAGGATAACAGGTTAATTTTTTGATGCTAACGGTTTACATTCAGCACAACTCTGTTACATTTAATCCCGTTACAGCGTGTAACGAAATCTATCGCCTGAACCCAAACTAAAAAAACTTATCAGGTTATAACAACAAACTCAAAAATCGGAGCAAATAACGACCATGTTATCAACAAAAAAATATCTTACTCTCAGTGCAATCGCTGCGGCGACACTAATGAGCGGTTCAGCCCTAGCAAACATCGAAGCCAGTATCAGCGTTATCGATGCTGACCAACTGACTGCCAGCAAAGACGTTGTCGTCAATGTTTCTTTCACCAACACTGGTGCTGAAAAACTTCAGATGCTGAAATATCTGATGAAACCTAACAAAAATGGCGATCTTGAAGAGCACCTGTTCAACGTTAAGCGCGATGGTGTTGCTTTACGTTATAACGGTATGCATGTTAAGCGTCCTTCACCGACTCAAGCTGACTACATGGCTATCCAACCGGGTCAAACTGTTTCTTATCAAGCTGAATTGTCAGGCGTATATGACCTGTCAGTTGCTGGTGAGTATTCTTTCCAGTACAACACTAAGAACATGAGCTTGTTCTCAGCCAAACCGATGACCAATCAAAAAGCAGCCATCAAAGGCATGGACGGCGTTGTATCAAACGTGACCAGCAGCTATATTGCTCAAGGTGAGTCGTATGTAGGTGACTTCGTCAAAAAAGCGTCGAAAAAACGTTGTAACCCACGTAAAGAAGATTGCGGCGGCGGCGAACCTCATCCAAGTGGTATTGAATTCACTGGTTCTTGTAGTGCTGGTGAAGTAACTGACTTAGTCAGTGCATGGGGCGCAGCTCAAGGTATCGCTAACGATTCTGTTAGTTCATTGAATGGCCAATCAGGCGACCGTTTCGCTGAATGGTTTGGTAATGGCTCTCACAACACAGTTGCCGGTAACTTCGATTCTATCAAAGATGCATTAGACAACCAGCAATTGACTTTTGATTGTAGCTGTAACCAGAGCTATTTTGCTTATGTTTATCCTGACCAGCCGTACAAAGTTTACTTCTGTGGCGCGTTCTGGAATGCCAATGAATTAGGTACTGATTCTCGTGCGGGCACCATCATCCACGAAATCAGTCACTTCACTGCTGTTGCCGGTACTGATGATATCGTTTATGGTCAGTCAGGTGCACGTTCTTTGGCCATCAGCAACCCT
>JBLGCB010000339.1:0-7555 GCA_047617105.1 Phenylobacterium sp.
CCATTATTTTTGATATTTAGCGAGTGCCCGTTTTCAAACGCAGTTTCAGGGTACTGGCTATACGGTACGCGGATGTGCCGCCTTTTCAATTTGTTGAAAAGTAAACGAAGTTCCACTTGCTTGAACGTAGCTTCCTCCAGAAATCCCACATGGATGTGAATTTCTGGACAATAACTCGCTATGATTACTGAAAATCGCCAACCATCAGCTTACCTTGCTGGCGTGAATGATTTCGAATTTATGCAACATAGAATGCCAATATTCGAAGGCATCGCTCGTGGTGAGCAAGCCCTCCGGGATGGTCAAACATTGTCCAATGATGAGGCTAAAGCGAAAATGCAAGAATGGCTCAAATAACTTGTTCCAAACGGTGTTTGCGACCATTGAACGACTTGAATCATTTCCACGCTAGGGCGTTTTTGTATACAGGATGTGTTCTATAGTTAAGACTATAAATTGAGAGCTTTAGCAGGCTTTTTGGTGGTGCGTGAGTTGTTTGGAGCAGTGGAACCAGCAGCCTTTGCTGCTGGGAGCGGTTATAAAGTGTTAGGGTTTACTGTCCTGCTACGCGCAAGGAGCCTGGAGGACCGGGTAATTTTATTTCCTTGACCGAATCTACCGAGCCATCGGATTTAAGCTTCACCACCGACAGGCTACTGCTGCCAAAATTGCCAATATACAGATGTGAACTATCTGAAGAAAAGGCAATACCTTCAGGGAAACTGCCGACTTTAACTGTGTCAGCATTGGATACGCCCTTATCTGAACGCGTCAATACACTAAGCTGACCAACATCCCGACGATACCAAGCATCCTTTGGTACAGCATAACTGCCACCCAAAATGGTGGCGGCAGCGAACTTGCCGTTAGGGCTAAACACCAGACCTTCTGGCGCATCACCAACAGTGACATGTTCGATAGTGCGGGCATAAGGTTTTGCGGTTAAATCAATCACACTGACTGTTTTGGCACTACCGTCTGATGCGCCGGCCTTGCCGATATTCGTTACCATCGCCCGAGTGCCATCCCGATCAATGGTGACCACCCAAGGATAGGGGCCGACCGGAATATCACGTCCGGTATAACTCACTTTACCGGATTCATCAATGGACAACTCAGCGACTCGGTGGCTGGTAAATTTTGCCACAAATGCTCGGCGGCCATCAGGGGTGATGGCGACAGACGTGACTTCTTCGCCCATATCCAGAGTGTCGGTTAATTTGACCTTATGGCCATTGATTGACAATACCGAGATGGATTTGCTGCCCCGGTTGGCCACTAGGGCCATTTTGCCGTCAGCGCTAATGGACACGCCTGAGGCTTTTTTGCCCACTTCGACCTTGCCAACAACAGAGATGGGGTTGCTGGTCAAATCAACAACTGTGACAACATTGGCTGCTTTCATTTTCCATCCGCTACCCGTCTCGGCTGGGGTGGTGGTAATGGCACTGGCAATCAAAGCGATGGTTTGGTCTGGCGTGATAGCGATATTGGTTGGTGGACCAACCACCGAATTCTCAACTGGCACACTGCCAATTAAGCGGGGATTGCCCGGTTTACTGAGGTTATAAAACTGTACTTCATCATGGCCACTGGCATGTCCAGTATACTTGCTGGTTTGCAGGTTATAGCTGAATTTACGGTCAATGCCGACCGCCATTATTTGATCAGCAGCTAATGCCGATGTTATTGGCAGCAGGCTGCCAAGCACAGCACCAATGGTAAATATCAGTTTTTTTTGAATTGATTTCGACTTCTTTTCCATGTTCACAGTTTTCTCTTTGGTTAAATGAGTTTTAAAATCAGGGGGGATCTGGCGTTTTTCTTTGTCAGATATTTTACATGATAGGTAAAATAGCGTGCATTTAAGCGCAGGTATTATGCGATTTATCCGCTTATTAAGCAACAAGAGACACCCTTTGTCTTGGGTTTGCTCACTGCAACTCGTTTCAGTCATTGAGCTTGATGAATGCATTGATTACAATGAAATCATCGATTCATATTCAACTGAGGTTGATATGGCCAACATTACCGTTCGAAACTTACCAGACAAAACCAAAGAAATCCTTCGCGTACAAGCGGCTCAGTCAGGTATTTCATTGGAAACCTATGTACGGCACATTTTACAAGTCGCTGCTAATCAAAAGTACTATAAACCTGTGGATATTGTTGGTCTTACTGGACAATATTTCGGTGTAGAGCAAGGTGTTGATATTGAATTGCCCGAACGTGGTTCATCAAGACAAATGGTGGATTTTAAAGGCTGCGGGGTTGAGCTCATTAATCCTTGGGAGAACAATGAGTAACCAACACATCATTATTTTTGATGGCGTATGCCACTTCTGTAATCACGCCGTGAATTTCATTATTAAGCGCGATCATCACAATATTTTCTTATTTACCCCGATGCAAAGTGAATCAGCTCAGGCAATCATTCGCCAGTTTAAAGCCGAAAATGTCGGCTTTGATACATTTTTGCTCATCAAAAATAACCAGTGTTTTTATCGAACCGATGCCGCGTTAGAAATTAGCAAAGATTTATCGGGTTTCTGGTTTTTATGGCGAATTTTTACAGTTTTACCGCGCCCCATCAGAGATTATTTTTATCGTCTGTTTGCAAGAAATCGATATCGTTTGTTTGGCCGATCGGCATCGTGTATGGTGCCAACGGCAGCAGTGAAAAGTAAGTTTTTATAGTGAGAACCCTCACCTTGAAAAACCCTAAATAAGGAAATCTCACACAACCGAAAAATCTCTGCTATCCTTTAATAGTGATAAAGCACAGCTATCTGTAACTTCGTTGACCAAAACAAATTTTTATCTTGGCATATTTCAAGCCAGCTTTATAATACGCAGAAAATACATAATTGACGGGCTATCTGGCCAAGGTTTTTCTTGAAAGTTTTTAATGGTTATAAATTTTCTCCACCACATCTCACCTTCACAGTGATGATGTTGGCTTTTTGTCGTAACGTGTTACGTTCTGTGACCCTCCCTGTATCTCTATTACTCCTGTCTGTATTGTCGTTATCAATTGGCTCATTACCTGCCTTTGCAGACACTCAAACCGCGTCTGAATATGAAATAAAATCGGCTTATATTTATCGTTTTGCCAACTATATTCGCTGGCCTGAAGATTATAATATTAAAAACTATCGTATCGGGTTTTTGGGCAAAGATGATTTGCTCTATCAGGAAATGGAAAAAGTCGCCGAGATAATGAAAGCGAGGGGGCGCAATTTTATTTTACAACGCCTTGATATTAAAACCTTTAATCCGGCAGATTTTGAAATCATTGTGGTCAGTATTGATTACAATAAAAGTGTGGTTGACTTAGCCAACCGACTTCGTCGCACCCGCACCCTGTTGGTGACTGACCGTAGCGAGGCCAAACATGATTTTATGATTAATCTGGTCAAAACCGCAGATGGTACTTTGGGTTTTGAGGTCAATCGCACCAACGTGGTGTTTGAATACCTGGTCATGGATCGAGAGATTCTGTTGCTCGGAGGGACTGAACTCGATGTGGCAGAGTTGTTTCGCGAATCTGAATACCGTCTGCAACAGATAAAAGCGACCTTATTTGATAAAGAAAATAGCTTAAAAACACTCGAAGCAAATTTGACCACTAACCAGCAGCAACTGAAAAACCAACAGCAAAAAATTGTTACCCAAGCCAGCAGGTTGTCACAACAACAAACAGAGCTGGTGGGCAAAACCAAGCAAATCAAAGACAAAGAAGTCACCTTAGCATTAACCACCAATAACTTGGCACTCACCACCTCTAAGCTGGATGTAGCGTCACACCGTTTGCAAGACGGTCAGTTGGAATTGGAGAATCAGCTGACATTGCTCAACGAAAAAGTGCAACGAGTGGATCAACTATCCGGTCTTATCAGCCAGAATGAAACGGCATTGTCGGCGCAAACCAAATTGCTCGACCAGCAACATCAAACCTTGCAAGAACGAGGCACACGAATTGATGCCCAAAAGAACACCATCGAATATCAACAGAACTTATTGCTCGCGTTTATTGTCGCGCTGGGGACTTTTAGCCTACTGATTGCGATTATTATGCGGATTAACCGGGCGCGTTTGTCAGCCAATAAAGACCTTGAGGGCGCTTATGCCAATATCACCACGTTAAGTGAAATGGGCAAAGAAATCAGTGCTAGCCTCGAAATCGATAAAATCCAGCAGACTTTACATCAGCATATCAACCAGTTAATGGAAGCGGGTACCTTTGCGTTGGGTATTTATATTGCCGAAGAACAGCGGGTTGAATATAAAATGGCGGTTAAAGATGGCGTATTGCTGGAACCTTTTAGTGTTGATATGAGCGATGATAATCAGTTCTCGGTTTGGTGCATTAAAAACAAAAAAGACGTTTTTATTAACGATGTCAGCCAGGAATATCAATGTTATTTGGGCGCTGAACAGCAAGACCTTACCGATGACGATGGTGAAACCCGTCCACCACAATCTTTGATTTACATTCCTATTTTACTGAAAGAAAAAGTACTTGGGGTACTGACGGTACAAAGTTTTAAACGCCATTCATACAACAGTCACCATCTGGATATGTTGAGCACCTTGGCCACCTACACCGGTTCTGCACTGGATAATGCGCTGGCTTATCGAACCCTTCGTGATACCCAACAGCAGTTGGTGATGCAAGAGAAAATGGCATCTTTGGGTACTCTTACCGCGGGTGTTGCCCATGAAATCAATAATCCGACCAACTTTGTTCATGTTAGCGCACAAAACTTGGCGGTGGACTTGGACAACTTCGAGTTGTTTTTATTGGAATTGGCAGGTGAAGATGCCGATGAACAAATTGTTAATCGGCTAAAACGCCAATTTACCCCGCTACATGGTCATCTTGATATTATCACCAGTGGCACAGAGCGAATCAAAGCCATTGTGCAAGACTTAAGGATGTTTACTCAGCTGGATAATGCCGATCAGAAAGTGGTTAATGTCTGTGATTTGGTCCAATCTACGATTAACTTGGTACAAACCAAATATTTGGAAGTTGCTGAATTTGTCACCGACTTTAACGCTCACCCAGAACTGTTGTGTTATCCCGCCCGACTCAATCAGGTATTTATGAACCTGATTGTTAATGCCTGTGATGCTATTTCGCAAAAACAACAGGACTCGTCCAGCACCACAGCGCAGGTCGGGCAAATCACCATTGGTTGTCAATTACTGGATGAACTCGGTGGCCAGAGAGTCGAAATATCCATCACCGATAATGGCTGTGGTATGAGTGAAGAAACCCTAACCCGAATCTTTGAACCATTTTATACCACCAAAGATGTGGGGGCGGGCACTGGGCTGGGGTTATCAATATCTTATGGTATTATTCGCCAGCACATGGGCGTTTTGAGCGCTGAATCACAACCCGGCGTCGGTAGTGTGTTTAAATTGCAATTGCCAATGGATATCACCCCTGATTTATAACGTTTAAAAGCGCCATCGCAACCCCAATGACCATTGGCGCCCTCGTTGTGGCAGGTCGCGTATCGTCCTGCCGTTTAAGGTGCCTAGCCCGGTGCCTGAGGCGGGTTCCCAGTACTGCTGATCAAACAAATTGTTGAGGGTCACTACCATTTCTAGATTCTGATTGACACTATAACGACCATGCATCGCAGCAATCACTAGGTGATCACGATTAACCACCGCTTTGGCTTGCTGTCGATAATTGAGGCTGAAATTAACATTCATCGGGCCTTGTTGATAGTTGAGCATCAGCGCAGCAAATTTACCCGATACCTGATCGTCAACATCACCAAGGCTGATGACTCCCGCCGTTCGATTATGGAAATAGTGGCTATAGCTGCCTCGCATCAATAGTTTTTCGCTGATCTGGTGATTGAATTCGAACTCAAAGCCTTGGGTTTCGTTGGTGCCTATATTACTTGCGATGAGTTGTGGCTGACCTGCCACCGGAATAAGGGCAATATAATCGTCCAGTTGATTGTCAAACAGGGTAGTGGTGATACTCCAGTTATCTTGCTCATAAGAATAGGATAATTCGAGGGTTTTCATCGATACATGGATCAGGTTAGGGTTGCCTGTGATGACCGGATTATTCTGCGCATATAAGCTGCTTAATCCCGGTGCCCGAAAAGCTTCGCCATACATTAGTTTGACTCGCTGTTGTGACGTGACTTGCCAACCCAGTGCCAAACGCGGAGAGGTGTTATTGACGGTATCGTTATACTTATCCCAGCGTACGCCTGCCAGCCCGGTGATGGTGGGGCTAAAGGCATATTTTAGTTGAGTATAAACCCCCAGCGTATTTCTGCGTTTATCTTCTACAAAACGGCTGCCAGGGGTGTCATTGTATAATACCTCGCCCAAATAGCGGGGACGGCCGGTTAAGTCATAGTTTCTGTGGCCAAAAGCAATGGGAATTTGGTAGGTTTGCAGATTGACGCCCCAGAACAGTTGACTATTTTCATTAAGCGTTAGGTTAAAATCCACCGCGCCTTCGAGTGTTTTGTCTCGCAGTACTGGCCCGCTGAGAAAATCTGCCTCGATGAAAGGACCGTCGCCTTGTTCATTAAATTTGGTTAATGATGACCAATCGTTTTGTAAATAAGACAAATGGGCTTTGCCATTGACAGTATCAAACCAGTTGAAGTTGAGATTACTGCTGACTGATAACGAACGGCTCACTTCATTGTTGTTGTCATTGTCTACTCTGCCAAAATTATAATATTGATTAAACTCCCGGCGGCGGCGTTGAATCATCACATTCCAGTCGTCGCTGCTTAAGTACCAAGAGACATCGGTCATTTTCTTGGGGTCTCGGGTTTGGTCAGTGACGCCAAAGCGATCAAAAATATCGTGAAACAATTCGCCATCATCTTGCTCGTGGTCGAATGTCCAACTGCTTTGGATATCACCCCATTGGTGGTGATAACTGCTGGCGATGAATTTACCATTGTACGATGAGGCACCGACGGCTACCTCGCTGGGTTGGTGCTCAACCACTAGGTTGATCACCGCAGACATCGCACCTGAGCCATACAGTGCCGAGCCAGGCCCGCGAATGATTTCGACCCTTGATAGGTTGGTGATATCAAACAGACGGGAAAAAACTTCGCCAGAACTGTTATAGGCAGTATTGAGTCGCTGGCCATTATACAAATATAAAATGCCTTCGCCCTGGCTGGTGTTCGAGCCACGTGCTGAGACCAAATGAAGTTGCCCTAGGGTGGTATTGTTGGCTGAGGTTTGGATGCCGGGCACTAGGTTGAGCAAATCTTGCAACCGGGTTATGCCCAAATCACGAATTTCAGCGGCCTGGAACACATATACAGAAGACAGCGCTTCGGCCAGCGATTCTTTGGATTTACTGGCGACTTCGACTTTAATGCCCATCAATTGTTTTAAATTGAGGGTATAGACAAAGCTGATTGGTTTTTTTTCGGCGGCCTTGGCGTTGCTAATGCTAATGTAAGTGCAAATGGTCAAGGCAATGATGCAGATTAAGGGTCCTATTTTCATATAGACCTCTGTTTAAAGATTCTTAGGGTTAAGT
>JBLGCB010000340.1:0-7554 GCA_047617105.1 Phenylobacterium sp.
GGTGATAGAAAATGCGACACCGGCATTTTTTCGCAGCGCCTCATGAGCACCTTGGACGCTTGCTTCAATATCACTGGGATAAAAATTTTGGCCATGGATCACAATCAAATCTTTAATACGCCCAGTAACATACAACTCCTCGTCAAAACAACAACCCAAGTCACCAGTACGTAACCAGTTGGCATCGCTGCCAATCATTTTGGCATTGAAACTCTCTGCGGTTCTTTCGGGCAATGCCCAATAACCTTGAGCAATACTCGGACCACTGACCCATATTTCACCGACACAGCCTTGGGCCAATGGTTTAAAGGTTTGGCTATCGACAATTTTAAATTGGTGCTCTGAGGGCGTGGAGCCACAGCTAACCAAGCGCTTGCCACTGTGATCTTCATCATCATCCGACCCGTTATTGTCTAAAACCACTTGTTCGTAGGACAATACCCGAGGTTTAATGTCATGCTTGCCGCCAGTCAGAAACACGGTCGCTTCGGCCATACCGTAACTGGGATAGAACGCATATTCAGGGAAGCCTGCGGGCGCGAATCGTTCAACAAAATTGTCCAAAGTCGCTTCGTGGATAGGTTCCGCCGCATTGAAAGCAAACTTCCAACACGTCAAGTCCAAACCGTCTAAATCGTCTTGGGGGATACGTGCAACACACAGGTCAAAGGCGAAGTTAGGCGCACCGCATATAGAACCCCGATATTCAGTAATCGTTTCTAACCATAACCGCGGACGTTGAATAAAACCGATAGGTGGCATAAGCACCGATAGTGAACCAAGATACATCGGCAACAAGACCGTATTGACCAAACCCAAATCATGAAACAAAGGTAACCAATTGACAAAAACATCTTCCTTGTGGCACTGCGTTTGCTCTTCCAAAGCCCGCATATTCGCCATAATGTTGCCCTGAGAGACCATGACGCCTTTGGGTTCGCCCGTTGAGCCAGAGGTGTATTGCAAAAAGGCCAAGTGTTGTGCGTCGACATCGGGCAAAGCGCTGGTATCAATAGTATCGAGGTCCAATTCACAGGTATTGAGCAATCGACCATCTTGTAAATAGGGCGCGTCCCCAACCGTGCTCTGCAAATCAATCGACTGTTCACAAAGCACCAATTTGGCCTGACAACTATCAATAATTTTGCCCATACGGTCGAATTTTTGTCTGGGTTTAGGCGGGTAAACGGGCACTGCGACGACACCGGCAAATAAGCAGGCGTAAAATACTTGGATAAAATTCAGACCCGGGTGATAACACAAAACGACTCTGTCACCAGGCTCGACGCGCTGTAACAAATGCGCGGCAATGGCTTTACTGTGGTTCACCAGTTCCCGATAGGTTATCGTTTGTTGAGTTTGTCCATTATCATTGAGAAAAACAAAGGCTCGTTCGCCAGGTTGCCGAGCGGCATGGGTACAAAGTGTTTGGGTAAGCGTCGTCAATCGCCTCTCAATAGCAGAGCTCGCCTTCATAAATTGTTTCCTTTGGGATCTGTTGGCTAATTTATATTCACTTTTATCAACTAAATTGACAGTCCATTGACAGTCCATCGACAGTCCATTGACAGTCCATTGACAGTCTAGGTCACAACCAACAAGAAAGAAATTAATCTAATCTTTTTGACATGTATCTTTTTTGTTACGCAAATGCGAGTTGAAAAAAAACTATGCCTATACAGCAACAATAAATCAACTCAAAAATATTCTTTTTTTGCAAAAATTTACATTTTATTATCTCAAAAGTCGATTTTCATTTACAACTTGGGAATTTATTACAATATTATTGCTTTTATAAATTTCTAGAGGTATAGTGTCGCTGCAATTCCTCTTCCTCAAACAACTTTTGTACTTTCTGTTTGTCGGAAATCGATGGTAAGCATTAAAATAATACTAATTACGTCAACGACTTAAAGTAATTCTAAAAGGTGGAAAGATGATTGAGGATACCTCAGGACAGGACGCTCCTATAGAAAAAAAAACCTCTTTATCAGGCATACCCCAAAACGTATTGATCGGCGTTTTATCTCTTTTTTGCCTTATTCTCATTGTTTCGTACGCTTATCCGGCACTTGACAGGTGGAGCAGTTCATCCCTCACCATAGACGCCAAAAGACTCTCAACAAGTATGGTCTATAGAGGGCAGTTCATCAGAGATATTTCAGTTCAAGGACAAATAGTTGCCACCAACCGACCGATGCTTTTTTCTCCCGCAAATGGTCGAGCCACGCTAAACGTTCGAGCCGGAGACAAGGTCAAATCCGGTGACATATTGGCACGTATTGAAAGTCCAGACTTGCTCAACGAATACGCACAAGAACAAGCAACCTTATTCCGCTTAGAAACTGAGTTATCCCGCCAAAAAATAGACACCGAAATGACACAGCTAAGCCTTGACGCAGAATTGAGCTTGGCAAAACTTGATATGGTCGCGGCGAAACGCAGTTTAAATCGTGCAGAAATTGGCATTAAGAACCAAATCATCGCCATGCAGGACTTCGAATTAGCGACTGATGAAAAAAACAAAGCCACGGCAGTATACCAACATAAGGTAAAAGCCCACACCCTTAATAGTAAGAGGCTGAATCTCGAATTGGATATCCTCAACCACAGTCTCGATCGGCAAAAATTGGTGGTCAGCGAATTAGACCGAAAAATAACTGAGTTAGACATAACATCTCCAGTTGACGGGGTTGTTGGCAACTTGGAAATCGATCAAAAATCAGTGGTCACCCGTGACAAAGCCATCATGTCGGTTGTCGACATGAGTCTATTTGAAATTAAATCCATGGTGCCTGAAATCTATGCCAACGAGCTGTTGCTGGGCATGGCGGTAGAAATCGACTATTCCGGCCAAAAATACCACGGCAAATTGGCCGCTATTTCGCCAGAGATCAGCGGCGGACAAGTCAGCGCTCACATCCGCTTTACCGAGATAAAACCAGAAAACTTGCGACAAAACCAAAGGGTAACAACTCGGATAATATTTGATTCCAGAGAGAATGTACTGATGGTTGCGCGTGGACCATTTATGCAAAGTGGTGACAGAGGGTTTGCCTACGTTATAGAAGATGGAGTTGCCATCAAAAAATCGGTGCAATTCGGCATTTCAAGCGTTGGTCGGGTCGAGGTTATTTCTGGCGTCGTTGAAGGCGATGAAGTGGTCATTTCTTCCAGTGACGTCTTTCAAGATCATGAACGAATTTTACTCAATAACCAGTCATAGAACGGCTGATCATAATAAATCACAACAGGAGTTGCGTTATGTTAACCATGCACAACGTCACCAAAATATTTCGAACCGATCAAGTTCAAACCCATGCATTAAAGGATTTTTCATTTGAAGTAAAAGCCGGTGAATTTGTTGCGGTCACTGGCCGCTCCGGCTCGGGAAAAACCACATTTCTCAATATTGCTGGTCTGCTAGACACCTTTGATGAAGGCCGTTATTGCATTGACGGCGTCGATGTATCCAATCTCAATGATGATGCCGCCTCTTTGCTCAGAAATGAAAAAATCGGTTTTATCTTTCAATCCTTTAACTTGATCTCCGATTTAAACCTGTTCGACAATGTCGATTTGCCATTACGTTATCGCGGCTTCAACGCCAAAGAGCGTCGAGAACGCATTGAAAATGCCTTGCAAACGGTTGGCTTGGTGGGTCGCATGAAGCACCTACCCTCACAACTGTCTGGCGGACAACAACAACGTGTCGCCATCGCCAGAGCACTGGCCGGTAACCCTAAAATACTGTTGGCGGATGAGCCCACCGGTAACCTCGATTCAGGCATGGCAGACGAGGTTTGGGAGCTATTGGTTTCGCTCAACGAAGCCGGTTCGACCATTGTGATGGTCACCCACGACAGCGAATTGGCCAAACGCGCCACCCGTAACGTCGTGGTACATGACGGTAGAGTGCAGGATTCAGCCATCGAAACAACATTGAGTTAGAGGAGCGCCATCGTGTTTTTTTATCACTTAAAAATCGCCTGGCTGTCTTTTAAAAAGACCCCAGTGTTATCGGCGCTGATCATCGGTGCCATCGCTTTGGGCATCGGCGTATGTGTCAGTGTTTTAACCGTATACTCGCTGATGACCAAAAACCCAGTCGCCGGTTACTCTGACCAACTTTTTACTTACAAACTAAACAATCAACCGCCAGTTAAAGAAGGCGGCAAACCAGTCGAAGCCCGAAGCTTAGTCAGCTATCGTGATGCGATGAATATCGCTGGTGCTGATATTGAGGCGACACATAGTCTGCACTATCAAACTGCGGCGGTATATTACCCGCAAAAGCAAGGTGTACAGCCCTTTCGGAGCGAGCTCAGATTAGCCAACCAAGGCTTTTTCAAGATCCACCGAGTACCATTTTTATATGGCACATCATGGTCAGTAGAAGACGAGCGCAGCAACCCTTACCAAACCATCTTGACCAAAGATCTCAATGACCAACTGTTCCGTGGTGAAAACAGTATTGGCAAGGAAGTCAAAATCGCCAACGATTTCTACAAGGTTACCGGGGTTTTAGACAACTATAAACCATTGCCGAAATACATGGAAATCGATAGCGGCCCATTTGCCGAAATTGAAGGTGCTTTCGTCCCATTTTCTTTAACACCACAACTGGCGATGCGCAAACGCAACGGTGATATCCGTTGTCCGGGCACATCCGAAGGTGACGACTGGCAGGCTTTTTTAGAGGCCGATTGTTACTGGCTTCATCACTGGGTTGAGTTAAAAGATCAAAGCAGTCAAAACGCATTCAAGCAACATCTGGACGATTATGCTTTCAGTCAAAGAAATTACGGCCGTTTTATGGGTCCCTATAATAATGAACTGCATAATGTGATGTCTTGGCTTGGCGATCAAAACGTGGTCAACCAAGATTATGAATTCCTGTTGGGTATTGCATTTTTATTCCTAATTGTTTGCTTATTGAATTGTATTGGCCTGCTATTGACCAAGTTTATGGGTAAGTCTGGTGAAACAGCGTTACGTCGGGCCGTTGGTGCCTCACGCAAAATGATTTTCAGGCAATATCTGATTGAAGTATCGCTAATTGGATTTTTAGGCGGTTGTATTGGTTTGCTACTTTCGCTTATCGGCTTGGCCAGCATACGCTCGCTTTATCAAAGTTACGAGCAATTGACGCATCTTAATCTGCAACTCATCATCACAGCAATCGTACTGTCGATAGGCACTACTTTACTGGCGGGTCTGCTGCCGGCTTGGCGTATCAGCCGTTTGCCTGCCGCACAATATTTGAAATCACAATAGGGTTAACGATTATGAAAACCAATTATGAAGTCGGACCTATTATTAGAGCTTTACGGCGTAAAAAAACCAGTGTAATACTGATCACACTACAGATTGCCATCACCTTGGCCGTCGTGGTCAATGCATTGTTTATCATCAATGACCGAGTCGAAAAAATCTCAATGCCGATAGGTTCAGACACTGAAAACATTTTTAACCTAAATGTTGTCTCCTTGTCTGAAGGGCTCAACCACCCGGACATGATGCGTGAAGACTTGCGGGTCATTCGCTCAATATCCGGCGTCGAAAATGCCATTGCACCGATTAACTATTTGCAAAGCGGCTCGACCCGTTACGAGTTTTATCGAGCCAAACAGAAAAAGGTCAGGGGCAGCAGCATCTTTACCAATGTCAACTTCAGTGATGAGCACGGGTTAGAGGCCCTAGGCGTCAGCTTGCTGGCCGGACGGTTTTTTCAACCACAAGAAGTCGGCTTTATGAAAGGCAACTTCGACGGTATCCCCAACGTTGTCGTGGTTACCCAAGCCCTTGGCCGCAAGTTGTTTCCTGAAGGGAATATTGTTGGGCGCTCAATTTATTGGAATGACACCACACCGATTGAAATTATCGGTGTCATTTCTAATGTTGCCACTGGTTGGCTGGCCAACGGCGGCAGTTTTTTAGCCGATACCAAGTACAACCTGATGTTACATCCTTTTGCCACCTATCATGAAAGCGCCAACTATTTGGTTCGTGCCAAACCCGGTATGTTATCTTCAATTATGCCCGAAGTTGAAAAAGCATTAATGGCGTCTGACAGCAACAGGTTGCTTCGCCGGGTGCAAACCCAAGAAGAAGTGCTGCGGCTTACCTTTGCCAACGACTATGCCACCTTGATCATTCTGATCGTCGTCGTGGTCTTAATGTTGCTCATTACCGGATTGGGCATTGTTGGTTTGGCGGCCTACTCAGTGAAGCAACGCACTCGACAAATAGGCACACGTAGAGCAATGGGGGCGAGGAAAAAAGATATTTTGCGTCATTTCGTGGTCGAAAACCTCATATTGACCACGATGGGTGTCATCATTGGTATTATCCTAACCTATGCGCTGAATTATTTTTTGTCTAGCCAATTCGGTGGCGAACGGTTGGATGCCAATTACCTGCCAGCAGGCATAGGCATCTTATACTTACTTGGCCTGGTGGCCGTTTACTTTCCAGCCTACAAAGCGGCGTCAATATCCCCAGCCATCGCGACTAGGGCTTAAGATTTGATACCAAGTCACCGCATTTCCCGGCGGGTCAATCGACCCGCCTAGATTACTATTGCCAAGATCATAAAGCCTACCTCAATTGCAATAATTCAACTAACACCTAATTCTTTAGTTGCACATCAAGGCAAACTCATTTAAGCTTTGGCTCAACAACTAATTCTTTAGGAGCTAACTGACAATGGCCAGACCCAAGTCTGAAAACTTAACCGAAACCGAACAAAACATCATGAAAGTATTATGGCGTAAAGGTGAAGCATCGGTCAGGGAGATTGCCGATGAGTTGTCGCAAAGCAAGCCTACCGCCTACACAACAGTGCAAACCATGTGTAAAATTCTTGGCGAAAAAGATTACGCTATTTTTCGAAAAGAAGGTCGAGCTTTTATTTATAGCGCCAAGATCAGCGAACAAGACGCGCAACAAAGTGCAATAAAGTCCCTACTCAATCGATTTTTTGGTGGTTCTTCTTCCCTGCTCACCCAACATTTGATGCAACAAAGCGATGTTGATTTAGATCAACTGAAATCTTTGCAAGAAAAAATTGATGCCAAAGTTGTGCAGCAGTCAAAATCAACCCAAGACTAACCGCGAGCAATAAATGATTGTTGAATTGACTCTGATCTGCACTTTTATTTTTCACCATCTATTGCTCGGGTTATTTATTGGCGGGGGATTATGGTTGTTATTTAAAATGCCGTGGAATATCGCCCCTCAAGCTCGTGCTTTGTTATGGTTGACCAGTTATTTGCTGATCACTTTGTTGCCCTTTAGCGCATTTTTGCCCAGTGATAAACCAACCGACACCGCGAATGTCACTTCGCAAAATCAACAATTATTGGATTCTTCAACCACCAAACCAATCACAGTAAATCAAACCACATTGCACAGAGTCGATGATAGCTGGCATGTGCCACAGTCCACTATCAAAGCCTTTGCCCCACTACTAGCACTGTTGATGCTTGTCTGGATTGTTGGCATCTTGTGGCGCAGTGTTCAATTAGTATTTAAACTCATCAACAGTTGGTT
>JBLGCB010000341.1:0-7547 GCA_047617105.1 Phenylobacterium sp.
GCTAACATCCGGCGCCGTGAAAACAAGCCATAATCTTTTTCAGTCACCTTGTCATTATCGCTTTGCTCAGTAAGATCCATCAACGATTGATTGGCATTCTCGAACTCGATTTCATTCAATTCATCTTTAGACTTACTGACTTCACTGTTACCGACGTAATCCATAAATTTTTGCTGCTGATACTGATCCCATAACCTTGATTGTTGACGTTGGTTAATTTCATTTTCAGTATAGGCATACTTATCTAACTGACGATTCTCAGCTTCAATGGTTTCATAACGACTGAAAATAACGATTTTATCACGCGGGTTAAGTGTCACATTATCGGCAGTTGAATGGCCTTCAATCGCCGCAATCGGGCTAAACTGGAGCACTTTAATATCGCCCTTGTTGTTGCTCTGTCGCACCACCAAGCCATAATTCAAATCGGATATATCCAGTAAATCGCCATGCACAGTTCTAATCACATCGGCAATTTTCAACCCTTCACGCCATTGCTGACGACCCGGTCTAACTACCGCACCAATTAAACTGATGGCTTCTTTATATTGTTCAGACACCGCAGGAATATGCACTTTATCGCCATTAACAGGACCTTTGTCCAGATTATTGGCCAGCGATAAATCCAGATTCACCAGGGTACGCAAGCTGCCGCCATTAAAACGTTCGATCAAGGTTTTATTGGGGTAAGCGGTTGAAGGGAAACCACCCGCCATCTTGATAAGGTCACTGAAATTTTCGTTTTCTTTGATTTCAAAAATCGCTTCACGACGCACCTGGCCTGATACCGAGACCAAATCACCAGAGGTCGGAATAAACACTACATCACCGCTGCGTAATATCACATCATCAGAATTATCACCACGGATCAACAAGTCGTATAAATCCAATTCAGACACCAGTTTACCACCGCGTTTAAGTTGGATTTTACGTAGAGTGCCAATATCGCTAACACCACCACTGGCGATTAAAGCATGGGTAATACTCGACAATGAAGAGATAGAATAAGCACCAGGTTTGTAAGATTCACCCAACACAAAAATGCGGATACTGCGTAAAACACTCATACTGACACTCACATCAATACCAATCACCCGAGACTTAACATGGCTGATCACGGCGCTTTTCATTTCAGAGAAGTTCATACCCACCACGGTCAATGGCGGTAATTCGGGGATAAGCACCTGACCTTCGCGATTGATGGTCAAGTCATAACTTTCGTTGGTTTTGCCATAAATGTTCACTATCAAAGAATCACCAGCACCCACTTGATAATCAACAGGAACGGGTACATTGCTCAGTGGTTCAAACGTGGTTGGTTCACCGGCAAACAAATCAAGACCAAAACGGGCCAATTCTTTGACTTTCGGGGCAAACTGCTTGTCCATGTCATAAGCGGCTTCAGCCGTTTCGTAGTCACTACGAGGTTGAACCAAATCGTCATCGAAACTGGTTGACTCGCGATCACTATTGCTGCCCATACGTTTCAACGCCGACAAATCAATCCCATATTGCTTGGCGAATGCTTGTTGCTGCGATTTAGGCAATTGCCTAAATATTTCAAGCTGTTGGCTGGTTGGCGTTGCCGAGTATGCTGGCATCGCGACGCTTAGACTGCCTAGCGTTGCACAAGCTGCAACAACCAATAACGCCTGACGAAGTAACATTGTCACTTTCATGTGATTTTGGACCCTTGAATAATTCATTACGCTTAAAAGTGCGCTATTTTATAAGAAAGCCCTCATAAATGGAATCATTGAATGTGCAAATATCAGCGTTTAACTGAAAATGCCCGAAAACGTTTACGCAGAATGGGTGCAACCCATCAAGACTAGCCCTAAGATTAAATTCGACAGCGAAATACCAATGATCACCCTATCTATTTTTTATAACATCCTAACAACACTTACACCATCACTCCTGCGCATTTTTAGCAGTCGTAACAAAAACTTTACAACTAATTTCAACGCTCAAAAACATCAAAATATAGCCAAAAAAGCCCTTAAACCCAGCATATCGTTGATTTTAAAGTCACCAATCGCGGGTATTTAGCACAGCTTGTCAATCCAAACCACTTAAATGACCACACTCAAGTCAGGCCCGTTTAGCCGCTAATTTCTTGTAATAAGCGTCTGGATGCGGTATATAACGTCAACTTTTCATTTTATCTGTAAAATTCATTCTCAATTTTACATCATTTAGGAAATGCACAATGAACAATACGCCGTCGCAAGACAATCTGTTCGGACATCCGAAGGGGCTGTTTCTGCTGTTCACCACTGAACTGTGGGAACGTTTTAGTTATTACGCCATGCGCGCCATTTTGGTGCTTTATCTCGTTGATCAGGTCTCCTCAAAGGGTGGTTCTGGTTTTGGTTGGACCATGACAGATGCCTTAAGCTTATATGGTACGTTTACCATGTTAGTTTATTTGACCCCACTGATTGGTGGCTGGTTGGCTGATAATTTCCTCGGTCAGCGTAAATCAATTTATATTGGTGGTGCGTTGATGGCCGCGGGTCAATTCATTCTTGGTACTCCCCACGCTTGGGTGCCGGGTATGGAAATTGAAGTATTCTACGTCGGTCTGGGTTTGCTGATTGCAGGCAACGGTTTATTCAAGCCAAATATTTCTACCATGGTAGGTGACCTATATCCTGAGGGTGATCATCGCCGTGATGGTGCTTTCACCATCTTCTATATGGGTATCAACATTGGTGCATTCCTTTCCGGTATTATCGTCGGTGAAGTCATCAAATATTATGGCACCGATGGCAACAATTATTATCAAGCGGGCTTTATTTGTGCTGGCCTTGGTATGATTGCATCGCTGGTGATTCAATTTATCTACGCTGAGAAACTGCTTGGTCCTATCGGTAAAGAACCTGCTGCCAAAGTAGACAAGCGCAACGCCACCACCGAGCGTAAAGAACCGCTCACCAAAGTTGAGCGTGACCGTCTTAAAGTTATCATCGTACTAGGTTTGTTCACCATCGTATTTTGGGCTGGGTTTGAGCAAGCGGGTGGTTTGATGAACCTCTTCACCAATGAATTTACTGACCGTACGATACCTAGCCTCGGCTGGGAAGTCCCCACCACGTATTTCCAATCATTAAACGCGTTGTTTATTGTTATTTTTGCCCCGGTGATCGCCTCTATCTGGATTCGCTTAGGTGATAGAGAACCGAATTCTCCAGTTAAATTCGCCATTGGTCTGGTCTTTCTGGGCATTGGTTTCATCTTTATGATGGGTGCGGTATGGCAAATGGAAGGTGACCCAACCAACAAATCAAGCATGTTATGGCTGGTTGGCGCTTACTTCTTCCACACCATGGGTGAGCTGTGTATTTCTCCGATTGGTTTATCCATGGTAACCAAACTGGCACCACTGCGTATCGCTTCATTGATGATGGGTTTCTGGTTCGGCTTTATTGGCTTAGCCAATTTCGTCGGTGGACTGGTTGGTAGCCTAATTGGTGCTGGTGGCGCTAAAGAAGAGCAGCTAGCCAATGCCATGGGCATCTTTATTGGTATCGCTGTCGTTGCAGCCGCTTCTGGTGTTGTCTTATACTTCATGGCTGACAAGCTGGTAGACTGGATGCATGGTGCAGAAGATTCGATTCACCATGACACTGAAGCCCAAAAGATTGCCGAAGAAATCGCCGTTACTGGTGAGCATGAAGGCATAGCCACTAAATCTTAGTGATGTTATAATCCTTAACGTTAAAAAAAAGCCCGGTTTATCCGGGCTTTTTTATGTCTAACATTTATGTCTAACAACAGAGGCAAAAGCGATGCATTTAACCAGTCAAAAAATCCCCGCCCTAGCAGGGCTGAAGTTTCAACAGCGGATGTTAGTGGTAAAACAAGCAGTAGCATTATTGCCAGTGCCGCAAAAGATATTACTCAATGTGGTTAAACTGGTGATCCTCGGCCACTTCTTTTCTATTCTCGCTCGCTTTGAAGGCTGGATATTGCTGCCCTATTTATTACTGGCCGGGCTGGTTTATCCTTTGATCACCAATCCGGTGACTTTTGCGATGACCGCTTCACGGCTGGCTGAGGCGCGAGAAAAGCTTTTTGGCTGATGTGGCGTAGGGTGCGCAATGCGCCAGCTTGTGTAAAAACTCAATATTGGCCGTAGGATGGGTAGAGCCTAAGGCGAAACCCATCATAATTTGACGGTAAACTGCTATATCGTGCTGCGATCGTCTACAAATGATGGGTTTCGCTTCGCTCTACGCCATCCTACGAAAGTTTCCACACAGTCTGGCGCACCATGAATGTGGAATGACGACAATCCCGCTTTATGTATGCATGGTGGGCATGACGATGACTGGTGGTCCATGGTGCGCAATGCGCACCCTACGTTGATTTACCCACCAGCAACTGACGCCAACCGACCACTATCTCGCGCAGACGAAAAACAAACAACATCGATTTAGTCATCATCATCGCGATGCTACGGGTGCGAGCGAAGCAAAACAGGCAAAAGTAAGTTGATATACCATAAGAAATTAACGTCGCTACCGCGGCACCCCAGGCACCATACAAGGGGATCAGCATCAAATTTAACAAGATATTCGATATCGCCCCTGACACCTGGCTGAATAAAGAAAACTCTGCAAATCTTTCCGACACCAGCCAAAAACTCAATAACGCCCGCATATACACAAACACAGTGGAGAAAATATGCAGCGTCAACACCGGGATTGAGTCATTATAAGCCTCGCCAAACATGACATTAATCACCCACGGACCAAACGCATACACCAGTAAACTCAGCGTCAGCGCACAAATAAATAGGGCATCAAACCCTTGCTGCAACAACTCGCGATAGCGGTGCGGGGTATCGTGGGCAATCTTCAGCAGCATTGGAAACAACGCCGTTAATATGACTTGAGGAAAAAAATACCACACTGAAGATAACTTCGCCGCCACCGCATAAATACCCACCTCGGCACTATCACTGAGTTGTTCAAGCATCAAAATATCAATTTGTAGATACACCACCGCTGCCAACGCCGATGCAATCAGATAACGAGACTGTGAAAATATATCGGTAAATATTTCTGGCTCAAAGCGAGCTGGTTGGGCTTTTTCATCATTAAAGCGATGTTTATAAAACCATTGATAACCCGTGTTTCTCACCACGGCCTCAATCGCCATCACCACAATTAACAGCCACACCTGCTGAGATAACCACAGCGCCAACCCTTTCAGCAGCGCAAATACCGTAATACAACTGATGCGCCACAGTACCATTAACTTATTGTTCGACTGATGCACAAACCACAAATCATAGACTTCAAAAGCATTGCTGATATTGCCTATCAACAACACGGTGATCAGTTGAAGTTTCCACGAGGCATCCTGAAAAAAGTATAGCCCGGCCCCAGTAAGCAAAGTCACCACCACACCAGACACTAAACGACTATCACGACAGGTGCGGATAATGGAGGGGATCTGTTGCGGCGTTTTACCAAATTCACGTAGCAAAATTCTTGACATGCCGAGGGCAAAAACCGGCGTAAGCAGCGCCGCAAACGATTGCACATAGCTGAGACGTCCGAACCCCTCAGGGCCAAGTTCTCTGGCAAACAGAATCGACAATACCAAGGCACTCGCCATGGTGACCATCCGTTCGAGTAATAACCAGAACGAATTATTGATCACCTTGGCTTTTATCTGACCATTATTTTCCATCAGCAGCTTATGACTGACAGGGTTTGCCGGACAAACACATCCGGTGTGACGGGCACAATAACTGGCCCTGCTCATTTAATTCACCATTGAGCATATCCGTGCCCGCATGAGGACACTTTCTGGGGAACTTTCGAGGCTGGCCATCCACTTCAATGGTGATCTGTTCATCATCATAATGCAGCGGCTTGATACTGGTGTTTTTCTGCTCAGCTGGGGCAAAGGTGGTATCGGTGGATGCCGGCTCAAAATCACCTGTGGCCGCCAGTTTAATTTTAGTGAGGTTATCAAAACCGCCTTTATTAGGGTTATCCCGAGCGACTTTAATATAGTTATAGGTCACCCGTCGATGAAATTGTGGCTCAGTGGTGGTACAGCGCATCGACAAAGCGCCTCTGGTTTGCCGGGTCATATTAATGATTGACCCATGCATCAATTCAGCCTCAAATATCAGCGCGTCACCCGCTTGCATATCGGTGACATACTGTTGTGACGGGTAAGTTTTCACCCCCGAAGCAATCTCTTGTAGCGCACCATCAAACTTAGGCTGATAACCACCACTTTGTGGCAACACACCCATACCATTTTTATCATTGACTTGGGTTAAAGCGACCCAAACATTAAGGGTATTTTTCGGATGATAACGCCATGAATCCTTGTGCTGACCATGGGGGTTTAATTTGCCTCGTCCCATCCTCGATTCGATGTAACTTTCGTGGGCTTTGACCTTGGCATAAGGCAAATGCAAGCGCAGATTGGGTTGTAGCTCTAAATAAGCCTGGCTGACATGGGGAGTGAGTAAACGCTTCATAATGGAGGTTTGCAAGATTAAGGTCGGAATAGAATGCCTGACCGCTAACGCATCATCGACAATTTGCTCAATGGTTTTGGTCTGATGAATATCACCAAGGTCGGCATAATCAACACCAAAATAATCTTTGATCAAGGCATCAAAGCGCGTCTGGAGCTTAAGTTGGCCAATCAGGTCTTTGACCACAATCACATCGCCGCTTTGCACCGCCGTTAACACATCAGACTCAGCAATGGTTTGCTGTTGCAATACCGAATAATAATTGAGCGGCTGATTCGACAAATCAATAATTTGCTGGTATACCGCTTTGTTTTTATAATACTGTCGCAACTGGCGATAATAAAATCCCAGCTTTTTCCTGATGCGCTTTTTTAAACTCAATGTGCTCAACCTGTGCCTCTAAAATAATACCTTGAAAATAAAATTCAAACTTACCTGAAATACCGTAGGGTGCGCACTGCGCACCATCAACGTAGAATGACGACCCCTCATCTTACATAATACAGCCACATCTTCTCACTCAGATTCAAAGGGCACAAGCCCTAAACAAATATCACGTACATGGCTGGATAATTCCCGCTCTGAACTGCTCGCCGACGCTAATAAATCCGACCGATACCGTTTTGATAACACATAATCACGGGTTGAGGTCTTAAAACGAAAATCTGCCGCAGTGGTTTTATGGTCGAAAGCGACCAGATTTAGGGTATGAGCATCCGTTTGATAACTTTGAAATAAAATCCCCTGTATAGCAGGGAATTTTGCCACCAACACCTTGGCCAAAGACAAGCAAACCGGATAGTCATTGCTCATCAACGGATCAAAACCCAAGGTTGATAACAACAGCTCACTGGTCATTAAATAAACCGTTAAATCTGTTTTCAATTCAACTTCAATACATTGGCGCTGGCGCACGGCACTTAACGGCAATACCCCGCTTTGACCTTTTCTGAAAACGGTTTCTCGCAAACAAGCTGACGGAGTTTCAGCTAAGTACAATCCTTGAATAAGCAGTTGTTTATCACCTACACCT
>JBLGCB010000342.1:0-7519 GCA_047617105.1 Phenylobacterium sp.
TGAAAAAAGCTGACAATCAACGACATTTGTGATTATTTGTGGGGAATTTGATGGCTGGATGAAACACTTTCGTTGTTGCTCAAAGGCTAAAAATCATAAACCAATTTAAGGTATAGCATACCACCATCATAACCTGATGCCGTCCGCCGGGCATAAGCCAAACCATTGGCCTGACGAGCCTGGATCTGGTTTGGATAAGTATCAAAAAGATTGCTGGCCCCAAGGGTCAATTGAAACCTTTTGCTGGCGTAATAGCCGACTTCGAGGTCAACGTAAGTACCGGCGCTGACTTTTTCCTGTGCTTGCTCATCCATCGTTTTGCCGAAATAATTGGCCCTGACTTTGACTCGCCATTGACTGTTAATATTATGGGTTAAGGTAAGGTTAACGCGATCTTCAGGCAGGCTGTTTTCAATGTTGAAGATATGGGTGTCTGACACCGGATTGATGCCGTTGATCTGATTTTGGCCAGTTATCCGGCTTTCATTGTGATTGTAAGCGAAGCTTAATTGGCTATTGGCACCACTTAGCCAGCTTTTATGATACTTGACGATAATATCAAAACCTCTGGTTTCACTGGTCAGGGCATTGGTATAGAAGGATGCCCGGGTAAACAGCGGATCATCAACCGCAATATCGATGGTCTTGGCCAGACGGTCTTGCAGTTCAATCCAATAAAAATCCACGGCGACACTGAAATTGTCCTGCAAGGCCGAGATCAGGCCAAAACTGAGGTTGGTCGATTTTTCTGGATCCAGCGCTTTGCCGCCCAAACGAACAGCCAGTTCACTGGTCGGTAAAATGGTGCCATCTTGAGTCAATTGTCCGTTGACACTGTCGGAGCTGGTGACAATGCCAGTATAATTTGACTGACCCGGTGTCGGTGCACGAAAACCATTGGATAACGCCCCCCGCAACGTCGTTTTATCGCTCAGTTTATAACGCATGGCCAGCTTGCCATTGAGGGTATTGCCAAAATCAGAAAACTTTTCAAAGCGCAGTGCACCTTGCAACAACATCGCCTCATTCACATCCCATTCAATGTCAGAATAAACAGCGGTGTTATTGCGACTAAAACGCCCGGCGGCCAGGGGCGTGGTACCTGATAAGCCATTACTGCCAATCGGTGGTGGTGGATACGACTCGCCATTGACCGGGTTGATCAAAGCTGCCACGCCTGCCCAAGGACCGGGCGCCCACGCTTCAAATTGTGCTTCATCCATAATATAGCTTTCTTTACGCCACTCAAAACCCCAGGCAACATGTAACGTTTCATTGATGTGGTTGGTGAAATCAGCATTGATGTTCAGTTCTTTTTGGGCCAAATCGCCAACATCAAAGTCGCGCGGCGAATCCGGACCAAATGAAGGATTGATGCTATTGTTGAGTCGGTATTTAATGTTATTGGCACCATAGCTGCTGCTGAAATCATAAGCGATGGTATCAGTAAATTCACCACGCAAACCAAAGGTTGCGCCCAAGTCGGTGATATCGCTTTGAAGATGCGGGGTATAACCGCCAGACAGGTCATCACACCAACAGAAGTTGCCTTGAGAGGGCGCATCGGGCACCAGCGGCATCACTTGTAGTGACGCATGACCGGGCGGGCGGTAGAAAAAACGATAGTCACCATAATAATCGGCATAATTGCCAAAGCCATAAAAGGTTTTGTCATCTTCGGTCGAATACCCGGCATTCCAGGCGGTTCTCAAACCCCGGGTTTCTGGTCGCCCCCAGGTTTGCGCCAAGTTATCGTGATAAGGGCTGTCCATGCCGATACCGCTATGACCTGCGTCAATCAGCGCTTGGGCCGCGGCGGGCTGAGTGCCACGGATCAGCTGTTCATCATCAATATACTCGGCACTGAGATTAACAAAACCATTTTCCCAGGGAGCCAGTCCAACATTAGCGGCGATGGTCAGAGTGCGTTCACCCTCATAAAACTCCCCCCATTGAGTGTGTAACTCTGCCCCTTCGTCGGTGTCTTTGAGAATAAAGTTAAGCACCCCGGCAATCGCATCAGAACCGTATTGTGAAGCGGCACCGTCACGTAAAAGTTCAATATTTTTCAGCGCAATGGCGGGTATGGGACCCGGGTCTGAGGCATGTGCGCCTTTGGTGGTTGAAGCGCCACTGTGTTGAATCAAGGCAGAGCGGTGGCGGCGTTTTGAATTGACCAACAGCAAAACATTATCAGACGGCAATCCACGCAAGGTGGTGGCCGCAACAAAGGCATTGCCATCACTGGTTTTCACCAGTGAATTATAGGAGGGGATCAGGTCTCTTAACACTGTGGTCAGGTCGCCGGAGCCATGAAGCTTAAGTGACTGGGCATCATATGAGTCAATGGCCACTGTCGCATCAGAGGGTTTTCTTGATTTGGCACGAGTGCCGGTGACCACTTCTAAATTGAGCAGCTCTTCAAGACTGAGGCTTAACAAATAGTCATCACTGTAGCTGTCTGATGGTTCATTTGAGTAACACACAGTTGACGTCAGTAAATAAACGCCAATCATCTGACAAATCCTTAATTTATGCATATCACAGAGTTCTCGACCCCTTCCCTTTGGCGCTAAGGTGATGGGGATAGGTTTAGAAATATAGAGTGGTTTTAATTGTGTCATGTTTTTTTAACAATTAAAAAGGGAAAATATTATAAAAACCTTATATTTTCCTGAGTGAAAGCTTATATTTTCCTGACCAGTGCATAATTGGTATTATTAGGGTCAATACAATGTTGATTTAGGCACAGACTGGCCATTCAATCAAAATAACACTGCCCCTAAAATATACCAACAATAGCGCTTTTTGATGACTTTTTGCAGTTTATTGAATAATAAGTTAATTAATTGTTATTAAACAAATGGGTTAAAACACGCTTTATCAACGAGACACCAGCCATTATGGCAAATAATCAGTCTCTAATAAGGTTTTTTGCGAAAAGCACAGCAGGCATTAGAGGGGATAACAGTGAAAATAAGTATAACAGTCCAAAACAGCCACAGATCGACATTAGTTCAAAAAATGCCAAAACAGACACACTTGGATGATCAACAGTTTTATTCGACATACACTAGATGATCACCTAACATTATCCTAAAGATAAACAGTACATGAACGCTTAAATTAACCCGTAAATAAATTTATTTTATTGTATCTACAAATAAATATTGACGATAACTTTAATTGTATCTATATTTAGAGGATAAAAGAGAAGTCAAAGATTATGAGCAAAACAATCGCACCAGATGAAGAAGATCAAATCAATGCAGGAATAACCGCAGACCGTGATAACGTTGAGCTTTCTACGCAGCAAATCGGTCAACTACGCCCGGCCTCAGAAATACTGCCAGATGTTGTCGCAGCATATCAAACGGGTGAACTCAAACGGTCAGTGGGCCAAAGAGGCATTCAAAAAGCCTCAACCAAGCAAGCCATCTCAGTTAGATACAGCCGTGAAGTCATTGAATATTTTCGTGCCACAGGTAAAGGCTGGCAAACCCGTATGGATGATGTTTTAAGAGAGTATGTTGAGCAGCACAGCTAATTCCTTTTTTAGTTGGCGGGGACAGCCACCTTTTTCAAACCCGATAAATAGAGGGCGTCCGTGAGTGACATCATCCCACAGGTGCTGCGGCGCTTATCCGTGGTCACCACTTTTTCGCTACAGTTATTTAGTTTTGATATAATATTCTCTTATATGGCTATTACCATCACTACCCAAAGCGCCCATATACTGCCAATAAGTATTATCGTTGTCGAAGTGCAGTTGTGATATTTGTGTTTTTCCATACCTTTGATATTTTAAAAAGATACTTTTATTGGTACACCCCAAAGTATCAAAGTTTATTTGCTCTTCCTTTGGTGGCTGTTTCATTGCTTTCTCACCCATCTTTACATTGCCAAGGTATCATATCCCAAATAAATTCACTAGTTGGCCTTGTTGTGTTTAGCCCAAGATGGTGGTTGAGAACCGTTTCCCTCAACTCAATGAGCACTTTAAATCGGTGAATGTCAAAGACATGTACTTTACAGAAATACAGCTCTAAATAATTTGCCGACCAAGACAGAGTGCATAAAGACGATACCGCTCAATCACAACAAAGCAGGTATCTTCAAAACGACCATGTATCTACGGGCAAGATGGTCTTGGCGACAAGGTTAATGTGGTCACCGGGTCGAGTACGGCAAATACCGGACGCACCAGCTCTGAGAGAAACGCCAGCTTGTCTTGGCCACGAGAAACCACTGAAACCGGATTGGTCTCTGAACCCGTTGCAGGCAGGGTCAGCACACAACCCATCGGCAAGGCATCAACCACTTGGCCTTCACCGGTCATTATTGCCCACGGATCGTCACCCTTATACACGGCTGCGGCGGCAATAAACTTGACACCGTCAACCACCGAACCGCCACCGACTGCTAGCAAATAATCAAAACCTTCGTTGCGAATTTTTTCCACCGCTTGCATCAGCGTATCGTATTGTGGGTTGGATTCTATGCCGCAAAACTCATCCCACTCATGCGCTGCTAGCGCGGTTTTTACCTGGTCATAAACCCCGTTGTTCTTGATAGAACCGCCACCATAAATCACTAGGACTTTATGCTTTTTATCAATGTTGGCAGCCACTGTGGCGATTTGTCCTTCACCGAAATCGACTCTGGTTGGGTTGTGAAAAGTAAATGGATTCATGTGCACCTCTGTGATTGGCTAATGATTTTCAATGCTGCACAGTATAAGGGAAACCGTATTGATGCACGTGCTCGTTTCTCTCTAATACTTGCTCAATTGTGCTTTTTGCCCGTTTGCACCACGTAGACAGTTGCAATGTAGAACCGCAGCGCAGATAATTCTGTCAACGGGAGAACCTCATGAAAACAACGACTACAACATCTGCTTTATCACTGTGCAACAAGCTCGGGCTTGAACACAGCAACGGCATGATAGACACGCCACTGGCGGGTGTTCGGCTGCTTAAATTAGAGCAGCACGAAAAAGCCACGCCGCATATCTATCAGCAAAGTATTAATTACCCTAAAGCAACAATGGCAACCAAGCCAAAGGTACCTGAGGGGTAGAAAAGCGGTCTAGCGGGTCGCTACCGCCCTGCACCTCGGCAACATTAGGAAAACCATCACCATCAATATCCCGGTCACTGTTATCGCCAATACCATCACCATCGGTATCCAGCCACTCGCTTGGATCATTGGGAAAAGCATCGCTTTCATCCACCACCCAGTCGCCGTCTGCATCTACATCAGGATTGATAAAACGGATATCATCTATCCACACCGAAGCTGAATCCGAGCCAGTCGAAACCTGCCATGAAAGCTGATGGATGCCCTCGTCGAGTGTGCTGTGTACCACCCGCCATGTTCCTGCTGGTATAGCGCCGATATATTGCATTTGACCATCAATGGAGAAACTAAAATTGGCATTCTCTTGCTTTTTAAAAGCAAAACGCAGCTTGCCACCAGTCACATAAATGGTCGCGCGAATTTGCAGTGAACTATGTCTGCCCACCTTACCTTGCAACGCATGGCTGCCCTCATAACCCACACTGTTATCAACACCCCAGTCAGCAAGCCAACCACTGCTGCGATACCAGCGCTCGGGGATCACCGCCGACTCAAATGACTGTTGATAATAATCCAGTGGTTGCGGCTGAGAATTCGGGTCTGAGGGTGAGCTATCCAGCCGATACTCCTGCCTATCGGTAAAACCATCACCATCACTGTCTGTCCAACTTCGCGCGCCGTCCAGCGGATCCAAATCAAATGCCACTTCCCAGCCATCGGGCATACTGTCGTTATCACTGTCTTCATTATTAAAATCTGTGCCTAGCTGATATTCCTGCAATGTCGTCAGGCCGTCACCATCGATGTCGGCTAGGGCATCATCAGCATTGTTGGGGTCCAGACCATTTTGCAACTCCCAATAATCAGGTATCCCATCAGCATCAGTGTCCTGTGGCGCATCGATTGAAAAACCCACATCGTCCAGAAACATCCGAAAAGCGCTCCGTTCATTGCCGATATAATCCCAACGCAACTTATGCACGCCTTGCTCAACAGCAAAAACCACGATGGTCCAACTATCGTACTGAAAGTTTGGTAAGGTTTGTTTTTCACCATCTAGATAGAAGCTTAAGCGATGGCCGCCATTCGAGTGAACCGCAAAACGCAGGTAACCGGTTTGGGTATATAAATAGGCAGTGACATCGCCACTGCCCGCCAACAGATTGGTCAAGCTGTAACTGCCATCGACTGCCGTGGTGTTGTCAAACCCAAAGTCACCATTAGCATACCAGTGATTGGCCAACTCACCCGTTTCAAAAGACTCCTGATACTGTGCCAGTAGCGGTGGCGAAGATGTCGGGTCTACCGGAGAGGTCTGAAAATAAAACTCATTAATATCACCAATACCATCATTGTCGCTGTCAGTGGTATCTGTCGCCCCAACCAACGGATCTAAGCCAAAGCCCACCTCCCAGCCATCCGGCAATCTATCCCCGTCGCTGTCCCGCCAGTTCATATTGGTGCCAGCGGCATATTCGGCCTGATTGTTGAGGCCATCATTGTCCGGGTCCAGCAACGCATCTGCCGGGTCGGTCATATCTAGCTTATGATCCACTTCCCATCTATCTGGTATACCATCACCATCTTGGTCGGCATTCACATCGGTCAAAAAGAAGCGCAATCTAAACAATTTGACCGCATTGGCAAAAGTTCGAAATTCATTATTATTGCGCACTATCCACTTTAAGGTATGAAAACCTTCGCTTAATGTCACGGTAGTGATGCTATTCCTGTCCAACTCAACAGGCTGCGAATCAAGATAAAATGTCTGCGCATAAGGCCAATTCGCCAGCAAAAAAGACAACTCGCCGGGGGCAAAATAACCAGCATATTGCAACACCGCCTGCTGGCCCAGCGCCAATGAACCCTCGCCGATATAGGGGGATTCACCGGGAAATAGTTGCCAATTCACATCAGACTCGGGTAGTGTCTGCCAACCCAAACCTAACTCACTGATGTCTTGCATTATTTCAATGGCGGTTTGCTGTTTGACGGGTTGTTGATCACTATCAAATGGCCCAGTACCAATGGCAATTTCATGGGCGTCTGGATAACCGTCATTGTCGCTGTCTAAAGAACTGTCATCATCATTGACGGGATCCAATTGATGGTCGATTTCCCAGCGATCTGACAAACCATCGCCGTCACTATCCACCGAAAGGGGATTGGTCAGATAAGTGTTGTGTTCCTCAGCATCTGCAAGCCCATCATTGTCGGTGTCGCTATCATGAGCATCGGTGCCCAGCAGGTATTCCTGCAAATCGGTGAGGCTGTCTAAGTCTGCGTCTGTGGTGCTGTTATCACTATCAATGGGCAAGCCATGTTCATACTCCCATTGATCTTCAATACCATCACCGTCAGCATCCAAGCCCGTGGCAAAATAGCGAATATTTTTGATTTCAGCTGAACTGATCTCGCCAATCCCAACATCAGTACCATA
>JBLGCB010000343.1:0-7508 GCA_047617105.1 Phenylobacterium sp.
CATTTGGGTGGTGCGACCCTCGACATCGACGACCGAGAGCCCTTTTTTAACGCTGATCTTGTTAAATTGGTTATCCATCAACTTGCCATTTTTGTTGATGTTTGGCCCTGCAAAAACAATTTTATTGCCGTCAATCGCCTCTATCTCAATTTCATCAGCACAGTTGGCCAGTTCTTCAGACAGCAATACCTTTAACGGTAGGTAAACCCGCACTCGATTGGCATATTCTTCAATCAGCTCAGCAGGGTTTGATTCTACCAGCAATGTGCCTTCGCATTTTTTGGCCATAACATTAGTGCTTAACAGCAGCGCACATAACAAGCCAATGGTTGGTGGCAATTTTATCATCGGTTTTGTGCCTCTTTGGTTGCGTCTTTTTCAGGGGCTTCTATCAGCATAATTTTGCCCAACTTAACAAATCGTTGTTCTGACTCAGCAATGGTAAAATACCCAAGCGATCCGTTCAAATGCACAGTAAATTCACCCGCACCAATACCTTCAATCACAAAACGTCCTGCCCGGTTGGTAAAGAATGATTTGCTATACTCTCCCGAGGCATCGACCACCTTGCCCCGCTGTAATGAAATCTGCTCACCTTGCCCATCGACCAACACGCCGAGTATGGTATACGATAAGTCAGAACCGACCTGAAAATAATGGCCAGTGCTTGCGCCCCCGGCAAGACGATAAGTGCCCGGCCCCCAGTCATAACCAAACGGCGCATCTGGTACATCAACACTAAACTGGGCATGGGTATAACCAGAGCCAAGGTTGATTAATGCGCCAATATTATCTCCAGTGGCCGTCTGCGCTTGTTGGTTTCGATTAAGATTAAGCAATACATCCACACCATTTAAGGTTCTGTGTTTTGAAATCACCGCAAAAGGGCTGGTGACATTGGTGCCAATACCGACATGACCATCGGCAATGCCCACACTGGTCGAAAAGTTGATGCTGGTATTGCTGCGGGCGTGCTGCGCGTCACGAGTGAAATTGTCAGCACTGAAATCTGTTCTAAACAACCGACTGGTGAAACTACTTCTTAATTGCTCGCGGCGATAATCACTGCCCCGTTCGGCCTGTAACTGATAACCATAGTCATTTAAGTTGTTATTGTTCACTTTAGTATGGCTGATAGTGGCGACTTTTGTACGGCTGGTATAACGCGCCCGGTTTCGGGTATTGTTTTGGCGATTGTAAAAGCTCCAGCGCAGGTTGATGAAATATTGATTATCTGCGGTCTCTACCACATCATCCAACACCCCATAACGATAACCCGTGCTGATGTTTAAACCCTGCTGACGCCAGTTAAATTGTGCGGTAAACTCTTTGGTTCGTTGTTTGGCGGCGTTTAATATAAAGCTGCCATAAGCGTTAAAGTCGATGCTATCGCTGACATAATAGCTATAGTCAAAAAACAGTCTTTCGGTGTCATTATTGCTATTGAGGTTCTGGCTGTTGAGGGTCTGCGTGAGCCAAGGCGAGGCGACAAAGTTATCTTTTCTTTCATAACCCAAGCGCAGGTTCGGCGAACCAAAATTAGATTGACCAAAAACGCTATGCTCAGTTTCGATGCTAAATATTTGACCCAGCTGGTCATTGCCTTTACTCACGGGCCCTTTACTCAGAGAGTAGCGCAACGACACATTGCCCCATGGACTGCCCATGGTAGCCGTCACGCCGCCAGCATGACCTTGGTTATGGGTCACGCCATTCACCCCTAGGGTAAGTTTATCGGTGACACCATATTCCATCATGCCACTGAGCAATAAATCATCACCATAATGATATACCCGACTGTCAATGGTCGACGGGTAACCAATGGCCACGGCATAATCACTGAGTCCACTGGCCAGCAGTTGCGCATTGTAATGGGTGGTAAAATTAAACTGCTCGGTTTCGCCATTGTTAAAGGTGGCAATCAGATGAATTTTGTTACTGCCAGAGGTGAGCGGCAAATCATTGACGTTATACCGCCCTGGACGCAGACGAATACGGGAGATCATAAAATCATTGACATAAATTTCGACACTGGCATTGCGCTCCAGCACAAAAACCTGACTGTTACCTGGGCTAAGGTTGCGTTGCGGTTGTAATTGCGACCAAGCTTTATTGATGCTCAATCCGCCTACCTGATGACTGCTTAAATGACCCACAGAACGGCTTTGGGTATCACCAAAGATATAACGTAATGGTTTCTCAGGTTGATCGTAAAACAGCTTAAAGTCACCACGATAAGCCTGGCTGTCAGCACTGATACCTTCACCAGTGGTGTTTTGCCAAAACATCGAACCCTGTAGATTAACCCCGTCGCCACCGCCGATATTGCCATCCATCAACCACTCAAACTGAGAATCATGGCTTTGGTTATTATTGCTACGTCGGTGATTAAGGTTAAAATTATTCAGCAGTGCCCAACTGGCCTCCTGGTTGGGAAACACCGCATTTTTTTTCTGGTTGTAGGTTAACTTGTCGGTGGCCATGGCGCTTTCTTCCAGCTTCATCTCAATCACTAAGTCTTGTGCTTTGAGAGCAAGTTGTATGCCATGTGCTTTAAATTGAGCAGCCGTCACCGATTGCGCGCCTTGTCCGACCAGCCAAAGGTTCATCTTATCACTGAGCTGTTTATTAAAGCTTTGATGAAAGTCGCTGGCCACGATTGAATCCAGCTCAAAGCCGTTCACCGCCACCAAAACCTCTCCGATTTGGACGTTATTGAGCTTGACCGGAAAGTCCATCTGATACACCGCAGCGGCTGCCGGGCGGGAGACGACCAGTAGAACTAGGCCCAGTAATACTAGGCTTCGTAGGCTTAGCCTTATGATGTTAGTCTTCACTGGCCGTAAACAACCTGACCATCTCTGCGGTTTTGCTGGTTTTGCCCTCTAGTAGTGTTGTAAGATCTAACACCACCTGATGTCCGGGCATAATAAAGCGGCCGTTGGTGATGGTTTGAAATAGTGTCCAATTCACCACAGTCGCATTATCATTAAAGCGATATTCAAACTGTGACAAATCCAGTACCCGCTTTCCTTGATTGCTGATGGTCAGTTTACAGTCGCTTGTCAGCTCACACTTGATGACGCTTTTATGTTCTGACGCCACGCCTTTGGGGCTGACAAATACCAAGGTGGCAAAATTAAACATCATTTTCACCCCAGACTTTTCTTCTTCATTGCCCAATGGTAATTGTTTAAACACGATACGGTAAGAATCGGTTTGTTGTAGTCCGGGTGAGCCTAAATACTTGGCGCGAAACATTTGATAGCCATTGGCGGCCACTTCGATTTGCGGCGGTAAAACAATAAAGGCGTCTTCTGCCGGTACCAGCACTTCTTTTTGGTCTTGATCAAAAGTGCGTTTAAACACTTCCACCTCAACTGGCAAAGCTGCCGTGCCGGGGTTTGACAATCGATAGGTGACGAGGGAGTTTTTGCCTTGTGATGACAATTCCACAATCATCGGTTGGACTTGGTAGGCGACAGCCCCTGTTGATATGCATAAGGTTGATAGGCATAAGACGGATAATAATGAAAAGTGTAGCAGATAACGCATACGCATTTGAGACTCGGTTTTAAGCGGGGTTTTTAGTAATGTCAGGATAAACGGCATCGAACGGTTTGGCAAGACCAAATTGTTACATGGTAAAAGTTGGCTCACCACTATTGAGCATACTGCCGAGCGACTTTTCAATCCGGCTTTGCAACTGCAATTTATCCTCGCCAAACCCAACACCAATACCACAGGGGGTAGCGCTTTGATTGGCTGTTGGCGTGATCCACACCACTTTGCCGCCGATATTCTCCGCTTCTAGCGCATCGGGTAAGGTCACACTTAAGATAACTTCGGCACCCATCTCATATTCCGTTTGGGTGCGAACAAACAAACCACCGGTTTTTAAATACGGCATATAAGCACTATATAAATCGCCAATGGCGTCAAACTCAATATCAATTACTGCTGCAATCATTGGTGTTTTCCATGGGGTTTAGGAAGCTTATCAGGTTTAGCTAGCTGTGTTTTTATCTGATTGAGCAAGTTGAGTAGTGCCAGCGCTTTATTCTGCCCGGATACCACCATGGCGTCACGAGAAAATTGCGCCAAATGCTCAAATATCTGCTGGGTCTGCGCCAAACTCAGCAAACCGCGCTGCTCAGTCAACTGTAAGCGCAACTGCTCAACCAACAAATGGTGAAATACCAACAGCACCAAATCACTTTGCAAGACTTTTTGCTGATACTGCGCAGATCCCAACGCACCACTGAACCATTGCTGAAAATCAACCTTCGCCAGCTCGATTTCTGGCAGTTTATCCTCACTCAGCCATTGTGCCACTTTAAGCGGTGCCTGGCTGGCCAAGGTAAACAGCCATTCAAACGAGCTTTGATCTAACGATGCAAACTGCTGCTGTAACCAATAATAAACGCCCGCTTTATCTGGTGCTGTCACGGTGACTTTAAAACAGCGACTTCGGATGGTCGCCAACAACCGGGTCGGGTCATCGCTGGTCAACAGCAAATAGGCCTGACGATTGGGTTCTTCTAAGGTTTTAAGCAACGCATTGGCCGCAGATTCAGTCAATAGTTCGGCATTATTAAGGATTAACACCCTTCTCGTGCTGATTTGCGCTTTTTGCTGAACAAAACCACTGGCTTTACGAATATCATCAACGCCAATGCTGGCCCCTTGGGGTTTAACAAACAGGCTGTCCGGGTGATTGCCCACTTTAAACAATAAACACGACTTACACTGACCGCACGAGGTTAAATCAGCGGTTTGGTCACAGACCAAACCATTGGCCATCACCGTGGTCAGCTCGGCTTTGCCCATGCCAGCTTGACCTTGCAATAACACTGCATGATGCAAGCGGTTCATTTGCAATGCCACCGACAAAGGGTTGATCACTGGAATGAGCCAGGGATGTAAACTCATAAGGCGTCAAACCACAAACCAAGGGCTTGCTCAATTTGCTGATGTACGCCACTGATGTCTTGAGACGCGTCAATAATCACGATGCTGTCGTCTTGATGGGCAATATCGAGATACCTTGCTCGGGTGCGCTGAAAAAAGCTCAGCTGCTCTTGTTCTATACGGTCAAGCTCACCTCTGGCGGCGGCTCTGGCGAGGCCAATTTTTGGATCAATATCGAGATACAAGGTCAAATCAGGGGCAAACCCTTTAAGCACGGCTTCACGGATACCATCAATTAAACGACTGTCAATTTGGCGACCGCCGCCCTGATAAGCTCTAGAGGATAAATCATGCCTGTCACCAATCACCCACTGGTTTTGCGCCATCGCCGTTAATATCACGTTGTCTATCAGTTGCACTCTGGCTGCATACATCAGCAATAACTCGGCTTCTGGGGTCAGCACTTCATCATGCACTTCTTTGACAATCGCGCGCATTTTTTCTGCCAACGGGGTGCCACCGGGTTCGCGGGTGGTGATAAATTCAATCGCTTTAGTCTGCAAAAAAGCCTTAATCACGCCAATGGCCGTCGATTTTCCCGCCCCTTCAAGCCCTTCTATGACGATAAATCTTGCCTTATCCATTGTTCTTCCTCTCGTAGCCATCGCTAATTCGCCAAACCTAACTGGTATTTTCTCACCGCTCGATTATGTTCTTTCAACGTTTTCGAAAACTGATGACTGTGATTTTTGTTCGCGACAAAATAATAATATTGTGTATCTGCTGGGTTTAATGCCGCATGAATGGCACCAATACCCGGCATAGCGATGGGGGTTGGCGGTAAACCATTGATACGATAGGTATTATAGGCGGTTTTTTGCTTTAAATGGGCGCGGGTGATGTTGCCATCAAAATTTTCGCCTAAACCGTAAATCACCGTCGGATCGGTTTGCAAGCGCATTCTTTTATTCAGTCGGTTGATAAACACCGACGCTATCAATTCTCGTTCACTGGCAACAGCGGTTTCTTTTTCGATGATCGACGCCATAATCAGCGCTTCATAAGGGGTTTGATAAGGCAGTCCAACCGCTCGGTTGGCCCACTCTTGTGCTAGTAGGGTTTGCATTCGCTGATAAGCTCTGGTGATCACCGCTAGGCTCGAACTACCTGAGGCGTAGTGGTAGGTATCTGGAAATAACAAACCTTCAAGGTGAGGATGTTCGCTGTTGAGACGTTGCGCTAAGTCAGTCAAATCACCAATATCATCATTCAGATTGGGTGCAGCGGCGAGTTTGGCCAATAAATCTCGCAACCGTTCACCTTCAACAAAGGTCAACGAAAACTGGTGTTCTTTGCCCTGACTAAACAATTCTAACAACCGCTGATGGGTTAACCCGGGTTCAACCAGATACGAACCTGCTTTGATTAAACGTAACTCGGGGTTGAATTTAGAATACCATTTCATCGGCCCGCAAACCCCAATCACCTCTTCGCGCACCAACTGACGACATAACTGGTTAAAACCTTTACCCTGAGCCACTTCAATCAAACGCTGATGTTGCAACTCAATGGTTTGGCCAGGAAAAATCACAAACACATAGCCGCACAAAACCAGCAACAATAAAATCAATGCGGTTAAAACACTGCTAATCAGCCACTTAATGGGTTTAAAGGTCATATTGCTAACTTATCTAGTTCGAGGTTTAATTCAAGGCTTAGCTGACGGGCTAAACGAATATCATAGTGAACGATACCTTCACCGCCATTACCTTCACTGCTATCAATACTGTGCACTGGCACAATCCCCATTAATGAATTACAAATAAACACGCTACTGGCCTGATGTAAGGCAGCGGGTGTCTGTTTAACCTTTTTGGTTGACGTTAAGCCTAGTATGTTATCAATAAGAAACTGCCTCATCACACCGTCTACGCCCGCAACATCGATGGTCGGCGTGAACCACTGGCCATCGGTTTGCCAAAAAAGGTTGCTCGCAGAACATTCTACAACACAGCCCGTTAAATCGCATACCATTACATCTTGATAAGTTTGCTTGTCGAGCGCCTTTTTGATCAGCACTTGTTCTAATCGATTACAGTGTTTCAGCCCTGCCAGCAGCGGATTAAGCCCCAACTGGATGGGGCTAATGCCCAATTGAATGCCATTATCACGCCAACCCTGATAAAACGTCGGATAATCTGCCGCAGTCAGATAAATCAAAGGAGACAAACCAGCAGGGCTATATCCCCTGCCCCCAGCACCACGGGAGACCAACACCTTAATCACCGAAGGTTGTGCCGTCACCATCGCCCTGAGGCTTTGCACCAGCTTATCCCAGTCGACTTGACCAAAACCTAACACCTCGGCCGCGTGTTTTAGGCGCTTAAGATGATAATCAAGCAGGATGGTGCGTTTATGCTGGGTAAGAATGGTGGTAAAAAAACCATCGCCGTAATTAAAGCTGCGATCGTTGAGGGGCACTGGTGTGGAAGATTTATCGTGGCAAATAATGATTGTCATAGGTTCTTAAAAATTCAATTTATCTGCCACCATGAATGCGTCTTTTTGCATTCATGGTGGCAGATAAATCTTTACAT
>JBLGCB010000344.1:0-7501 GCA_047617105.1 Phenylobacterium sp.
ATGTGATCTATTGCCGATTTGTCTGTGATCTATATCGCACATTTCAGTTTATTTGCGGGAGGGATTTATTTTCAGCACCTCTACAGGGCTTGTAGACCGGGGTTGTCACGGAGAGCCAGAACTGCTGGGCCACTGCTGCGCCAGCAAAGGCAAAACCAATGGGTCGAGGTTGTCTTCGTCAAATTTGTCATGGGCTTCAATCACCCATAATAATGGTTGATTGTTGTTGTTTTGGTAATGGCCCAATACCGGCAATTGTGCGCCAGAATCGAGCGTCACCACCGTCGCTGCTAATTCATAACCTAGCACCGACAAAATGGCCTGCCAGCGTTGGCGTTGTTGTTTCAGTCGTTGTGATAGGTCTCGTTCACCATTGTGTTCGTTGAGTTGTTTAAAATACGTGCCAGCGTAAGAGAGCAAGCGGCTGTGCGGTGCGCGAAAACCCGGCTCGGGTGATCGTCCCAACAAACGTTGGGCTTTTTCAGCCTCTTTGGCCTGAGTTTCTTGGCTCTGCCAGTTTTGCATTACCCCGCGAATATCGTTATCAAATACACTGGTCAGATAGTGGTGAGAATAAAAATCGTTTTCGTTATAAATACCAATTAAATTTGCCATTACTGCTGTTTATCCTTGTTTGAGGATTGACCAGTAAAAACCGCAATCAACTGAATGTAGGGCTGCTTTTCGGTAGTCATGGTGTCTTCTATCCATTGCATATAATCATCAAACAATTTTTCGATACGTTGCTGCTCTTTGGCTTTTTTGCCCGCGATAATGCTTTGAATGCCACCGACACTGTCTAGGTCAAGCGACATCTGCTGAACCCGCTTTTTACGCAATGCATCCAGCGCAGCCAATTGCTCAGTCAGTTTTAAATCGATGCTGTTTTCTTTTTGTTTTCGCAGTAAAGAAAAATGGTCGGTCGCTTTATCAATCGCGGTAGGTAATAACTGTTGCTGGCGTTCGGTCTCATCGCTGTTGGCCGGATTCGACAGTTGGATATTGGCCAAATCCAGCTGTTGTAGCCAGTCGTCAAAGTCGATAAATGAAGAGAATTGTTGCTGTTCAAACCTCACCACGATCCAGTCATTGATCAGTGGGTGGCTTTTGCGATTAGGAAAGGTTGCCGCTAGCAAGTATAAATCTTCGCCCTCAGCTAGCTGGTTGGGCATTCGTACCATCGGCGCATGATGGCGGCCAAAGGCCGACAAAACCTTGTCGTTTAACCATTGCATCACTGGATGCAACTGCCAACAATAGTGGGTCCGTGGCCAGGCATGTTGCTGACCCCGGGATTGGGCGATTTCGTTCTTCATCACGGCGATATCACTGGTCAGCACAAACTGATCGTCTTGGGGGTAAATTTCGGGTGGCAGCCATTGCAGCCGTTGGGTTAACTCTTTGTTCACCGTCAAGGTTAGGGTGTGGTTATCGACCTTTTCAAATTCAAGCCGTTGACCACAACGCCGGATATAGGCCAGTGCTTGTGCGGCAAAGTCGATATCACCATGAAATAATGAGGGCAAAGTTTGGGTGGCATTGGCGTCATCATTTACCGCTGGTTGGTTGGCGACAAATGCCCCGAGAGGATTTTGCTGTTTGGCTTCACTGAAATTATCATCAAACAACGCAGCCAACATATCCGCCTTGTTTTGTTGCGCTGAACCGACAATATCTGCCACTAAATCTTCTTCGCTTTGCTGGTCAAAAACACCGCTAAACTCCGATGGATCACCAATGTTTTTGTGCGCTTGTTGATCTTTTTCAATCAACACTTCAAGAATACGGCTATCGCCACCAATTTGAGGGTTAACGGATTCGGTGAGCAAGTAACGAATTTGTGGTTGGTGATTTTGACCATAGCGGTCGATACGGCCATTACGCTGCTGAAAAACCATCAGCGACCAAGGAATATCAAAATGGATCATCTTGTGGCTGAGGTAGTGTAAGTTGATGCCCTCAGAGGCGACATCAGAGCAGACCAGAATCCTCAGCTTTGACTTCTCTTTGCCGAATTCTTCTACCGTGTGCATGATATCCGCATCAGCCAATTGGCCGTGCAAGGTACCAAGTTGACCATCTTTTAAGGCCAAATCAGTCACTAGGTTATTTGCCAAAAAATGCAAAGTCGCGATGCTCTCGGTAAAAATTACTAGCCGATCGGCGGTTTTATTGGCTTTCCAACCAAAACCGGCTTTTTTATCGGTGATCAACAATAACAAACGCTGATACTTGGCAAACTGGCTGGCATCGATTTGGCGCAGGCCATCTGCCAGTGCGGTGAGTGTGGCAACATCCTTGGCGGCGGTCGGCTCTGATTGTTTTTCGAGTCGTGCTAGGCGATTTTCAACGGTTGACAGGCAGGCTACTGGGCTTGAGAACAGGGCTTTTTCGAGAGTGACGCGAAATAACAAACCCGGTGCTTTGCCTTTATCGAGCGAGGTGAATTGTGTTTGTGCCAGCAGTTGATAAACGTCTTCTTCGATACTACTGGCGGGGGTTTTAATGGTTTCAATCTGGCGTTCAGGAAATTCTGTGGCAATTTGGTGTTTAATGTCTTTTTTAAAGCGCCGAACCACCAGCCCTTTATCGCTGAAATCTTGGTGCTGGTATTGTTTTTCATTGCTGATGGCGGTGGCATCGAGCATATTCATCAGGCTGGCAAAACTTTCTGGCTTACCATCATGTGGCGTGGCCGACAGCATAATGAGGGTATCTGATCGCTGGGCCAGCAAGGAGGCGAGGCGACTGCGTTGTGAGTTGGCACCGCGTTTGGCAACATTATGGGCTTCATCAATGACAATGATATCCCAGTACGCCTGTTCGAGATAATGGCGGTATTCCACATCCTGTTTAAGGGTATCGATAGAGATGATGGCTTTATCAAAAAAATGAAAAGGGTTGTGATTGGTGGGAATTCGGTTGCGAACCCGTTGCAGCCCCGTCGAATCGAGTCGGGTCAACGGAATTGTAAAGCGACTCCACATTTCTTTTTGAAACTGGGTTAGCATCGATTTCACCGCAAGTACCAGAATGCGCTTACCTCGGCCACGGCGTATTAATTCGGCCATTAAAATCCCTGCTTCTAGGGTTTTGCCCAAACCTACCGCGTCGGCAATGAGAATTCGTTGACGGGGTTGTTTTAATGCAATTAGGGTCGGGTCAAGCTGAAAGGGCAGGGTATCCATGGCTGCCCGGTGACCAAAATAGACTTGCTCATCGGTGGGGACTTTTTGGCGCAGCAAGCTTTCGATATACAGTAGCGCGTTTTTATAATTCGGTGACTTGTCTTCGATAAGCCGGGTTTGTGCCGGGTCAAGAATTTCTATCGCCGATTGACTATATTTCAGGTCATTTTCAATGGCCGTTAAAAACCGCCCTTCTTTGCCCCTGACCAATTCACAAATACCTTCGCATTCAATTAAATATCCACCATCTGCGGTCGGATCTGCCCGGTTAATGACCCATTGAGCATCGCGAACCACGATACGCATTCCTGGGGCATAGTTTTGATGACTCTTCATTATTGTTGTCTCAAATACTCTGCAAGTTATTGTTTTAAATAGAAATTTAACTATTTTCTAAATAGTGGTATTTGGCTAAAATGGCCACTTAGATCCAAAATTAGATCCACAATAGTGTAATAATTTTATAAGTTCAAGATATTTTTTCGGTCAGAGCTGAGTGGGAACTGTGTTGGCTGTTGTTTATTGAGGGGCGGTGGGGTCTGTCAGTAGGGCAGGGTAACGGGTCTTTGTTAAAATAGTGAACGGACATTCACGTTTAGGGAAGGTGAATGTCCGGATAGGTGATCGGAGAATTGAGTTACTTAATCTTCTTCAACGCCGCGATAATCGTCGCAGGTTCGATTCTCGATTTATAATCAGTCTGCGCTTCCATGGCAACCACTGTGCCGCTGCTGTCGATCACAAAACCGCCAGGTACGGGTAATACGTTACGTCCCTGGCCATTATAGGCTTCTAGGTTGATATCAAACTTTTTATAAATGGCCATTAAGTCATCACTGAGTTTGAAAAACAGTTGATAATCTTTCATCACCTGAGAGTCGCTGTCGCTGAGGACTTCAAACGGATAACCATCTTTTTTGATTTGTGCGGCAGAGCGATCTGGAGTTTGCGGGGTCACGGCAATTATTTGGGCACCGTATTTTTCAAACTCAGGTTTGGCTTTTTGCAGTACATGTAAATGCAGGTTGCAGTAAGGACACCAAGAACCGCGATAGAAGACCAATACTACCGGGCCTTTTTTGAGTTCGTCAGCCAGGGTTATGGTGTGACCAAAGGCATTTTTAAGCGTGAAATTTGGCGCTTTTTGACCGACCTGAATGCCTGGGTTAGGCATGGTTTTGGCCAAATAAGCATTAAAACTTTTCATTGTTGCCCGATCTTCATCAGTCAACGGACTGGGTTTATCGGATTTTTTCCATTTAGCCGCCATTTCATCCATCGCCGCTTGGTAAGTTGGCACCGCCTCGGTGGCATAAATAAAAGATGAAAATAATAATAATAGTGTTGCTGTGACCAAACGTGACATGACTTTTCCTGTAATTTAACGCGTACTCATCTTTCGCTCCATAACTGCGTTATTTTCGTACTCAAACAGTTACATATGACCTATATGCGCCTATTTTCCGTGCGAAAATGCCTTGTTCTGAAGCGAAATCTAAGCACGCTGAAGTTATCATAGCTGATAGGCCGACATTCTGAGCTAAATCACCGGGTTTGTCTAATGTTTACGGTGCACGAATAGAGTGCACCGTGTGTCATCACTTATTCGCTGTAATCTGGCGCGTCCAGCGTTTTACCATGCATGGTGCCGGTCACCGCTGCAACGTAGGCTTTGGCGGTATCCGCGGCAGACAGACCACTTTGGGTGTCCATGCCCATCATCGCCATGGTTTCTTTAACAAAGACCGGTGCAACCACGTTAAATCGTAGTGAGTCAATTTCTAACGCGCCGTTAGCCATGCTGATTATTGAACTACCAACCATAGGCTCGCGAGATAACACCCCCGAGGTTAAGGTGATAGACCCGCCTTTGCCCAGGTATTTTTGACCCAAACGCATCAGGTTAATTTGGCCCATCAATGTATTGTCGATAGTTCTAACCGTTTGCCCGGGCGCTGGCGGTATCTGGAGAATAAAAAGGAAGAGCATGTTGGCATTGGAGTTTTTGTTGAGGCCAATGATGGTGATATTGTTGCCCGTTTGGCGGCCGATGGTCACGGCATCGCTTATTTACCGACCTTTTTAGTGCAACAGTATTTGGACTCAAAACAGTTGATGCCGATCCTTGAAGATTATGAGCTTGAGGCTGCACCTGTTTCTTTGGTGTATCCTGCCAATCGAATGATGAATTCAGCATTAAATGCGTTGGTCAGCCATTTGATTGAGCATAAGCCTAACTGACGTCGTGATACACCGCCAAAATCTGCGCTTCACTTAACGATTGGGCGTAAATTCGCACGTCATCGAGCGCGCCTAGGTGGTTTTGCATGGTGAAGTCACCGCTGACAATGGCCAAATTTGCGCTAGAAGCTGTCGCGGCCAGTTTGCCGTCGCGGTAGAGGTTTATCGAATCGCCATCTTGAACCACGCCAATATGAAACCAAGTGTTTTGTGCAATCGCATTTGGGTCTTCGATGTGGCATTCACCACTACCAAAGTGGAGTTTTGCCGCTTGTAGCTTAAGTGTTACCGCATCATCTTGAGCCAAGCCCTGAGCCAATCCCTGAGACAATAAAGTGCGGTTAATCTCTATCTGCTGATTGACCTTACACCACCCGGTCCAACTCCAGTTTTTGGGCTGGGCAATCCAATCGGGCGTTGTTATTACTATACGATCGTCTTGCTCGCCAAAAGCAGCAGCGCTATTGTCGTTACCAAACCGATCAGAAGTAAAGGTGATATTGCCGCTGGCTTCACCGTCAAACCGATTGTCCATGTCATTTTTTAGATTGGCCAAAAATGAATAACGCGCCAGTAAGTCTAAGTGAGTCGGGTTAAGCACATGGGCATGTTGTGGCCATTGTCCTTGCATAAAAGCCTCTACACTGTCGAAGAAAGCCGTTGGGTTATCTAACCAGGCAATATGGCCGGCGCTTTTGATCAATTCGACTCTGGAATTGGGCAAGTAACCCGCCCACTCGCGAGTGGTATTTAAAGGCACCGAACTCCATTCTCCGTCGAGTACATAGACAGGACCCTCATAACGTGTGGCATCCTCGGTCCAGTCAAAACCCGCAATACTGTTCAAAACGGCGGCGTAATTTGCCCAGCGTCTTTTCATGCCTTGTGGATCACTGCCACACAAATCTCCTTTCATATTTTTCCAGTCTGATACCGGTGACATATAAGGTTTAAACATAATGGGGATGGCGAGTCGGCAGTTGGCGATGATTTGTTCATCGGTGGCGTTGGTTAGGTCTTCGTTGCGAACCTCTGCGAAGGTTTTCTTTTCCTGTTCAGTGAGTAATTTGGTGGTTTGAACCATGCGGTAATCCATCATAACTTGAGTCATGGGCATGGGTGCCAGCAAAATTATACGATGCAGGTTTTGGGGGTATTTGTTGGCGTAAAGTATCGCCAAACCACTGCCCCAAGACATGCCCATCAAAGTGATTTTACCGAGGCCAAAATGCTGCCTGACGGCCTCTACATCTTCTACATGGTGTACTGCGCCTAAACGAATCGGGTCTTTAATTTCTTCTGAGTAGCCACCACCGCGCTGATCATAATTTATGATTCGATAGTTTTGTGCCAGCGGGTCTAATTCATAACCGCCATCGTGCATATCAAAACCGGGTCCACCATGAAGATAGACGATCGTCTCATCTGCGTCACCAGTACCAGTCTCCCGGTAAAAAATCTTATTGCCATCTGCGCCGAGCAGATAACCCTCGTTGATCTGAATATTGACTGGTTTTGTGGTCATTGATTACGCTTCCTTTTTTGTAGTTTGTACTAACCTTAAACCAGTTTGGTTCAATTTTTCAAATACGAACAGCAAAATGAGAAATTTCTACAGGAAAACTGAGTTAAGCGCTTCATAAACAACACTAAAATATTAACATCTTGTTAAATAAAAATGAATGAGTTAAATTAACGTCAAGGAAAATGCTAGCTTTGCCGCCTAATAACCTCAGGCAGCTAGCCCTCAGTGAAAAAGGGACAATCTTGTCATCAGCCACAGTTATTGTGCGACAAGCCTATCAATCTATCATCTTTACAACAACAAGAAATCATAATGAAAACAACTATTAATCCGATCGTCCGCGTAAAAGCGGCACATATTGGTGCAGCCGTCGTCTGTGCCTTATCTTTTGGCGCTTCTGCTAGTCCCAGCCCAGTAATAAACAGTGTTGATATCGCTTCGTTGGTGACCCAGCAAAGTAATGATGTCAATGCGATGTTGAGCTTATCTGGTAATCAAAGTGTTCATGCGGTGAATACCGTAGATATTGATAAAACAGGTGTTAGCA
>JBLGCB010000345.1:0-7490 GCA_047617105.1 Phenylobacterium sp.
CTTTAGGCAGTAATTCATCGAGGCCAAAACCCAGGACGGTATCGACGATTTGATATAACCTACGCAGGCCCATTTAGCGGTTCCTAGAGGACATTTTGGCGACCCGAGCGGCCATTTTATCGACTTTGGCACGGGTCTCATTGACCTTTTTGTGGTGCTCTTTAACTTCAAGCGGATGAGGGGTGATTTTGGCTTCATCTTGAGCAAATTCGGTGATGATACGACTGAAATCCTGCTGTTTACTGCCCAGCACTTCGCCGAAATGACGAAAACGAACAGCCACTTTGTGCGCGAGACCATCACCAAGGTAATCAGACAAATGTTGTTCCCAGTCGACATCAGTTTCTTTTAACAGCTCGCTGAATTGTTGCGCCACCTGCAAGTCACCGGTTAAGCTCAGTTGTCCATCTTTAATCAGTCGGGTAATTTGATTCGGGTCTTTGAGTTCTTTAAGCGCGGACAGTGAGGTTTTGATGGCACAATCATTGTCTTCATCTTTGCTGCTGAGCACATCAATACGCTGTTCTGTCACCACAAAAGTCAGCGGTATTTTCGCTTCCTCAACTTCGACCAGCAGCCGTTTGCCCACCAATGGCTGACACCGAGTTTTGAAAGTCGGATCTAATGTCGCCAGCTTATTAACCGCCGCTTCGAGCATTGAGGTGATCACCTGAGGAAATAAAAAGAAACTCACTAGAATTTGTATCCTCGGTGTAAGGCGACAATGCCACCGGTGAGATTAAAGTATTCTACTTGCTCAAAACCCACATCCACCATCATCTGTTTAAGCGTCTCTTGGTTCGGGTGCATTCGAATCGACTCTGACAAATATTGATAACTTTCAGCGTCATTGGCCACCAGCTGGCCCATTTTAGGCAGGACATTAAAAGAATAGAAGTCATAGGCTTTATTGAGCAGTTCGTGTTGCGGCTTAGAAAATTCTAGTACCAGTAGACGCCCGCCGGGTTTTAATACCCGCCACATTGACGCCAACGCTTTGTCTTTATCGGTGACATTACGCAAGCCAAAAGCGATGGTGATGATATCAAAAGTATTGTCTGGAAAAGGCAGTTCTTCGGCATTGGCCTGAATGTATTCAACATTGCCGACCACGCCATTGTCTCTGAGTTTTTCGCGCCCGACTTTAAGCATTGAGTCATTGATATCCGCGAGGATCACCTGACCTTCACTGCCCACCAAAGAAGAGAATTTGGCGGTTAAATCACCGGTGCCACCAGCCAAATCAAGCACTTTTTGGCCTCGACGCACACCGGAGCAATCGATGGTAAAACGTTTCCACAAGCGATGAACACCAAAAGACATCAGGTCGTTCATCACATCATATTTGGTCGCGACTGAATGGAACTCATCGGCCACCATCGCCACTTTTTCTGTGCGCTGAACGGTTTTATAACCAAAGTGGGTGCTGTTGTTGTCGACGTCGGCCTGGTTTTGGACTGGACTGTCGGCCTGGTTGTCGATTTGGTTGTCGGCTTTAGCATCGACATTGCGGGTATTACTATCCTGTTCTTCGATCATGTGGCACTCTATTTCTACGGGCTGCAGTTACGGGTGGCTAACAGATATTTTCAATGGCGGCTATTTTACCCCAGATACCAGCTAAAGCAAGTATTGTCGCTATTGCCTGCAACTAAGCATTACTGGTTGATAGGGTCAATAGCGCTGTTCTTTCATCCACCACAGAGACACGGAGGACACAGAGGAACACAGAGGAAAAACTTTTGGGTGGGCTAGTGGTTATCAGCCTTGTTGTCTTTGACTAAGACAACAAGGCGCTGTTCTTTGAGGCTAATACTTTATGTATTTATTTATCTGAAATGCTTTTGCTCTATCTCATGTGGTGATTGCAAAGAACAGGACCACCACCCTACGAGAAACCATTCTCGCTAATCACTTTATTACGACCAGTAGATTTGGCATGGCTCAGCGCATGATCGGCTCTGGCGACAAACAACTCAGGATCTTCGTTATCCCGATAGCTTGAGATGCCCAACGAAATGGTCACGTTCGGTAACTGGCGTTTGCTGCGGGCGCTGACAAATTTCATCTTACTCACCCCTTGTCTAACCTGCTCGGCGACCTCTGTTGCGGTGTCAATATCGACATCAGGCAACAAAATCAAAAACGCTTCACCACCAATGCGCACTGGCAAACCACTTTGGCTGACATAAGTACTAATTTTTTTCGCCACTTTGGCCAAAATCACATCGCTAACATGAGGCCCAAACTGATCGTTAAAACGTCCAAAATGGTCAATATCAATGGATATCGCGGTAATATCGCGCTCAGGCACTTCAGTCAGCCAGTCATTCATATTCGGTTGTATGACTTTACCATTACTTAAGCCGGTCAAGGTATCCGTGGTACGTTCACGATGAATCTCAGCCAAAGTCTGGCGCAAGCCTTCACTTTGATGTGCTGATTGCTGCAACTGTTGCTGTAACTGCTGCTGCTGATTTTTCATATCACCGGTGGCACGGATCAGCCGTGAGATCACCCTTTTACTGTGCATATCACTGACATCGTCCAATGATTCCATACCTTGCTCCAGCGTATTGACATAATACTCTATGGCCTGATCTGAATCACTCGACTGTTGTTGTATGCCACCAAGCATCTCATCAAGATGCTCGACAATGTTTTCTTGAAGATCCGTCTGCTTTAATACCCAATCGGTATAAAAACTATCCATAATAAAATTATCAAATGGCTGTAGCGCCTTTACACGCTTTTCAATCACCTGCGATAACGCCGGATTGATGCCTGATATATGCTCATAAACGACGGCATAATTGACCGGGTTAGCAGCCAATAAGTAACGGTTTAAAAAAACCATCACCTGCGCCATAATATCATTCGACTGAGCAACTGAATCTTGGTACTTCATCTTAGGACTCCAAGGGGTTACTGCTACGTTGATTACGAATACCTCTACTCTGAGGCGGGCAATTGTGTCCTATCTCGACAGAAATTACTAGTCCAAACCTAAGTTAATTTGAATATTTTATATATTAAATGTTAACCCATGGTTAAATTCAGCTCCATTTTCACCGTTTATGCCAAGTAAACTCATTATTTACCAATTTACATCACACATTCATCTCTTAGTGTTTTCTATTGTCAGTAATTACAGTTATGATACTTTGACATTCGGATATGGTCAGCGCCAAAAACCAAACTAATAATCATCTAGCGCGCCTATAAACTCACCCCTTAAGAGACAATGACAATAATGACTCGACAAACCACAATATTCCACCAAACTAAGCCACATGAGCCTAGTGGGCCAACGAGGCCAGACAAGCCCGGCAAAAATATCAAGCGAACGGTAACAACCCTGCTCGGTCTGGCACTGCTTGGCGGCTGCGAAATCACTGTAACCGATACATCAAACACCGCAAATACCTTCAACGCAACAGCGCAAGCCAGCGATCATCAAACCGCGCCAGTGGCAACTGCCACCACCCAATTCACTGCGCTTATGAATGAAATATGGCAGTACCTGCTGCAACAAGATCCATTAAAGGCCAATGATTCTGATAACAATGACTATAACGATCGCTTAGAAGATCTCTCGCCTGAGGCATTCGAGAAAAGAAATACTCGGTTAAAACAATATATCAGCAATCTTGACGCCATCGAACGACACCAGTTAGCGCCAGAAGACCAGATTAACCTCGATATTCTGCGCCGCGAAATCAGCGGTAAGGTCGATAAATATCGCTTTAAATATCATTACGTGCCGCTTAAAGCCGAGTCGGGTTTTCATACCGAGATGGCTTACTTGCCCACAGTCATGCCCTTTCGAACCGAGCGAGATTTTGTCAATTATCTTGCCAGGCTCAGCGCATTACCGGTGTATTTTGCGCAAAACATCCATTGGATGAAACAAGGTATCAGCAGCGGTTATACCCAGCCTCGAGCCATTTTCCAAGGATTTGAGAACGGTATTAAAACATTTATCGTTGACGATCCCACCACCAGCCTATATTACGGTCCATTAAAAAAGAAGCGCCCGCTTGGCATCAGCGAAAGTCGCTTTAACCAACTCAAAAGCCAAGCTGCCGACGTCATTCGCACAAAAGTTTTACCCGCTTATCAGCATTTTCACGACTTTTTCGTCCAAACCTATTTACCCGCCACCCGTCAAAGCATTGGTTTATCAGAGGTTCCGGATGGCAAGGATTTTTACCAAAACCGGGTGAAATTTTACACCACCACCGACGAAAGCGCCGAACAGGTGCATCAGCTTGGTTTACAGGAAGTGGCCCGTATTCGCGGTGAAATGGATAAAATCATCGAACAGCTCAAGTTTATAGGCAGTTTTGCCGACTTCATCCAGTTTTTACGCACTGACCAGCAGTTTTACGCCACCAGCGCCGAACAGCTATTAAAAGAAGCCTCTTATATTGCCAAAAAAATGGATGGTAAATTACCCTCGCTGTTCAGGCATTTACCCCGCACGCCTTATACCGTCAACCCGGTCCCTGATCACCTTGCGCCAAAATACACCACTGGGCGCTACCTTAACGCCAGTCAGGACGATCAGCCCGGTCAGTATTGGGTCAATACTTATCGCCTCGACCGCCGCCCACTCTATGTATTGGAAGCCTTAACCTTACATGAAGCGGTGCCCGGTCATCATTTGCAAAGCTCCATTGGCCGCGAGTTAAGTCGATTGCCACCACATCGACGCTATTCTTATATTTCTGCTTTTGGTGAAGGTTGGGGTTTATATTCTGAATTTCTCGGCATTGAAGCAGGTTTCTACCAAGACCCGTACAGCAACTTTGGTCGTCTAACCTATGAAATGTGGCGTGCCTGTCGTCTGGTGGTCGATACCGGTATGCATATCAAAGGTTGGGGTCGTCAACGGGCGATGGATTATTTGCAAAGCAATACGGCGTTATCGGTGCACAATGTTAAAACCGAAATAGACCGCTACATCGCCTGGCCTGGCCAAGCGCTGTCATACAAGATGGGTGAATTGACCATTAAACGCTTACGTCGCGAAGCAGAAGTGGCATTAGGAGATAAATTTGATTTGCGTGAATTTCACGATCAGGTATTAAAACATGGCTCAGTGCCATTGAAGGTATTAGAAAATCAGATTAAGGGGTATGTTGCCGAGGTTTTGGCGGAGTAAATCGTAGGGTGCGCATTGCGCACCATTAACGTGGAATTACGCCAACCCTATTTAATACAATATAAGACATGCCGAAATATTGTCACTCCATGGTGCGCATTGCGCACCCTACGGCGTTCAAAACTATAGCAATTTTTCCCATTGCTCAGCCCATGGCACGGCTTCATCTTCAGGTTGCAATACTTCACAAGCATCAATCTCTAAACGTTCACCCACTTTCACTGCGGTTAATTCACCCAGCAAAGCGTCCATTTGTTTGCCACCACCGCAGAAGGTATCGTTATAACTGCTATCACCCAACGCCACCACACCATAACGTTTATTCGGTATTAACGGAAACTGGCTATTTAATTGCGAATGAAAACTCACCAGATTGTCGGGTAAGTCCCCTTGTCCGGTGGTTGAAGTGATCACCAAAATGGTATCATTGCTAGCATCGGTCACATCAGCCACGGTTGGTGACTCTGTGGTGCTGACCTGATGTCCTTTACTCTCTAACATTTCCTGGACTTGCTCGGCCACGTAAGTCGCGCCGCCATAGACAGAACCTGCAATTATCAGAATATTTGCCATTGTTTTTTCATCACTCCAATAGGATTTTTAATTAATAATTTATACGACGTCCCAGCCTAACTGCTCAAAGGCCAATAACCAGGATTGATCAAACTCGGTTTTGAGCGTTAGTTTAACTTGACTGACCGGATGTGGCAACGTTAAAGACCCCGCTATTAACATCAAACGCCGTAATTGAAAGTGGTCAAAGAAAAAGGCATTTTGCTTACCGTCCCCATGCGTGGTATCACCCAAAATGGGATGGCGGATATGGGCCATATGGCGGCGCAATTGGTGTTTACGGCCAGTTTTTGGCATCAGTTCAAGCAATGAATAACGCACCGATTCATAACGCCCCACCGGATACGGCAATTGGGCGGTGGCCATAGTACGTAAATGCGTCACAGCTTGTTGCGCTTCTTTGTCTTGGCGGGCCTTTTTATCGCTTTTTTTGTCGAGGATTTCTTTGAGTGGATAATCAATGATCAGCTCACACCCCTCATCATCGCCCGCATCATTACCCACAAAACCTCGCACGATGGCGTAATAGCTTTTTTCCATCTGCCCGGCGGCAAACGTTTCGCCGATGATTCGGGCAATATCCGCATTGAGGGCAAATAACAGTACGCCAGAAGTTGGCCTATCGAGGCGATGCACCGGAAAAACATGCTGACCAATTTGATCTCGTACCATTTGCAACGCAAATTGGGTTTCGTGTCTATCAATCATCGAACGGTGCACCAATAACCCGGCGGGTTTATCAATGGCCACCAAATACTCATCCTGATAAATAATCTTTAACGGTTCCATTGCTGATTGATGTGTTTCCATGATAATTGAGCACTCTGATATTTGACCAATAATGGCGGGCATTATGTCGCTCCCACCACAGCCCGTCAACTAGCCTTAGCCTTCATGGTAATAAAAAGCAAACCACGTTATAATCTGCCAAAATTCAGCCGTAAAATCATCCCGGACGTTCAATGACCGATCAACTGTCAACAATTTACCAACTATTAGACGCCTCGAATACTCTGTATCGCGTATTTGACATAGGCCGTCGGGTGCAAAAGCTCAGCCAAAGTGAGTTTCAAGATTTTGAAACCACCACAATGCCTTATCCTTATCCATTGCAAAAAAAGGCTTGGCTGGCGATTTTATTTTGGGATAAAGCCCGCTCTGAGCAACAATATCTGTGGTTTTTGAAATTCGATCTCGACGAACAAGGCAAACTGATTCAGGCTACCCGCAGTCATTTTGTATCCATGGTTATGGAGAATTTAGGCACTCAGTTAACTGGTGATAATATCTCCCAAGACAAATTGAACAACAATCCCTATACTTTCAAACCCGATCAGACCAAACTGGCGGCGCTTAATGCTCGAATTAAAATCGAAACCAGACAACCGGCCTCGGTCTATTACGAACATAGCCAAAGTTACCTCAGTGGTGCGCTTGGCTGGCACGACTGGCAAAATGTTGCGGTACAAGGATTGGCCGATTTTGCCACCCGAATTAACGATGGCCAAAATTTGCCTGACTTGCTTAACGCTTGGCCTCACTTGCCAGCCCAGGTGAAAACCAGCCTGTGTTCGTTGCTTGAACATGTCGTCATACCAACCTCACTGGCCGAGCTATTAAGCGAGCAAGGACTTGCAGCGCTGAAAAGCAACGACAAGACCGCATTGCTGGACAGTTTAAGGGGGTTATCACATGCCAAAGCCACCAAGATACGCCAACAGTTACTCGCCAAGGTATTAGCATCAGAACT
>JBLGCB010000346.1:0-7452 GCA_047617105.1 Phenylobacterium sp.
TAAAGAAATATTCGTCTGTAAAAGCGTCAGTTCGTGATTATTATCGTACCCTGGGGCGCAGTGATGCATTCGAAGCCTTTAGACAACTCAAAATGAAAACCGATGATCCACTGCTTTTGGTTGAAAAACTCGATCGTTATTCTGAAAAGGGCGCTGAATATGGCCATGAGTTAACGTCAATCATCAATTATAACAAGTTTCAGCAGTATGATGAGTGAGCCAAATTAATCATAAAATTCACGGGTTCATTAAGGGGATGAGGGTCAGGTCTAGAATGATTAATTTTCGAAATTAACAGGGACCAATCGGGTAACCGGAGGTCTCTAACCTCCACACCACCCACAATGCCGTGCCGCCGAAGTGTCGGACCACCGGAATGAACCTATCGTATCCACCACATCCATACATTATCCGGACATTGCTTATACCCATAGTCAAGTCCACTGCTGACGTCATCCAAACTATCTCTCACGATTTAGCCCTTGCCATTCGCTAGTCGTTAGCGTTAAATCACTCTCTGTTATTAAACTGGTGAATGCGGCGTTAGCTGTCAAAGGGGTATTCAGGTGTATATTAAAAGTTTAGCGATTATTTTCTTTTTCAGTGCTTTGCTCAATGCCAACGAACTTGAGCAATCTCAATTACCATTTTTATCTGGCGCAGTATATACAATGATGACAGATGTTGGTTATTGTGGCTATCAATACGCTGAATTAAAAATTAACGCAGATAAAATACATGCAGATTTAAAGCGCTTAACCGTCAAAATTGAAAATTATTATATCTCCAAAGATGCCCTGTCAAAATTTGAAAGCATTAAGAAATCGTCAATCACAAGCGCGGGGCGTAAATTAATGCAAACCCATGCTAATGGTGGTATTTCGTTAACAAAATGTGAGGCAATTTTGTTTAATGCATCTCCTGAACACTTGCCAAGTAAGTTAAAAGCTATCGTGGATAATTTGTAGCCCGCACACCAACCAAAAATCTTTAAAGGAAGCTGTAGATGTTAAAACCTATCACCCATATGCTGTTCTCTTTAATTATGTTTACGGATATATATGAGATATAAGCCTCCTACCTATTTATTAATAGGTTCATTGATCTTGGCAATATTACCTCTTATCCCCACTCTTATCCCCACTCTTATAGCTGGCCTTATTGCAAACCTTTACAATTGTACGTTGCATGAAGGTTATGTTAATCCGTGTATTGTGCTTGGTGTTGATTTAGGAAGCACTCTGTATAGTATGGGACTCTCGGCTTGGCTTGCTATAGTGACCATTCAGATCGGTGGGCTTGGGTTTATGGTTGGTATGACATGGTTAATAATTGCATTTTTCCGTAACTTGTCTGCCCGTAATAGCAGAAAGAACGGATAACTTATCAGGTAAGCGATTGCTGATGAAAATGTGCTGCCAATAACCTATCGACGTTCAACATTTGTCTATGTGTTCGGTCTTCTGGTTTGTTCAGGTGTTAACCTTCCATTGCCTCCAAAGCATAATCATCGTCATTTTCTGCCTCTTTGATCTCATTACCAAGCATCGTCGGTATGAGAATACATCAAGCTCCTCTCGTTTTCACTAAATATAACTCACTGATAAATATGCGTTTTATAAATGTAACTTAATTGTCACCCATTGTTAACTCATTGGTTAAGGTTTAAATTTCTGTTAATTGTTATAACTTAAGCCCTGGCACATTTAGCCATCAACAAGATAATAACAACATTTAATATAACCATAACAATAGGAAACAAACCAAAATGAAAACGAGTCAAAAAACCAGTCTTATAGCAGCGGCGATTGCCAGCGCATTAGCAGTAGGTGCAGTATCTGCCCAAGCCGCTATGGTTGAGCAAAGCGTCAGCCAAAAAGCCACCAAGCACCAAGATACGCGTTATATCATCAAGTTCAAAAATAGCTCAATGGAAGCTATGCGAGCTGCTGGTGTTCTTAAAGGTGTTAAAGGCGCGACATTGCTTGAAATGCAACGATCTGCCAATGCAGGGCATATGGCCAAGCATGGTGCGACAGCATTATTGCAAATGGACAAATCCAATGCAGCTGCTGCGGTATTAAATCGCGCACAGCTTAGAGCATTACGCGGGGACTTAAACGTGGCATATGTTGAAGTGGATCCAAAGCGTTATTTGATTGACACGGTTAGTCGTTCTTTTGGTCCTCAAGCGATTGAAACACTGGCTGAATCAACGCCTTACGGCATCGGTTTGGTTCAAGCTGACCAGCTAAGCGACGCGAACACTGGCAACATGAGTGTTTGTATCACTGATACTGGTTATGATGGCGACCATGAGGATTTGGTCCCTTATACAAGCTCTTTGATCTCTGGTGACGACGATAGCGGCAGTACTGGCGGCGATACAGGTGACTGGTGGGCTCCGGGTCATTCACACGGTACTCACGTCGCTGGTACTATTGGTGCTTTAGGGTCTAATGGCGTCGGTGTTGTTGGTGTTAACCCTAGTGGTTTGTTAAACGTTCACAACGTTAAAGTGTTTAAAGATGATGGTAATTGGGGTTATGGCTCTGATTTGATTGCTGCTATCGACCAATGTACCGCAGCTGGTGCGAACATCATCACTATGAGTCTTGGCGGTGGTGATATCAGTGCTACTGAAGAAGCGGCTTTTATTGCTTTTACTGACGCAGGCGGCATGAATATCGCTGCTGCCGGTAACGACGGCAACACAGTATTGTCTTACCCAGCCTCTTATGACTCAGTTATGTCAGTTGCTGCACTGGATTCAAACAAGAATCTGGCTTCTTTCTCACAGCGTAACATTCAAGTTGATATCGCAGCACCTGGTGTTAACGTGACTTCAACGATCATCGACGGCGCTTATGCGACTTGGGATGGTACTTCAATGGCCACACCTCACGTTTCTGGGGTAGCGGCATTGGTATGGAGCCATTTCCCACAGTGTACGGGTAACCAAATCCGTACTGCGATGATCGCAACTGCTGAAGATTTGGGCACGGTTGGACATGATAACAGTTATGGTTACGGTCTGGTTCAAGCCAAAAGTATGTATGATGGGCTAACGGCTGAAGGTTGTGAAATTTCTCCACCACCACCGCCACCACCACCAGCTGGCGGTCCTTTAGAAGATGGCGTGCCGTATGTTGAAATTTCTGCTAGTCAAGGCGACACATTATACTTCTCATTAGACGTACCAGCCGGTGCGACTAACGTTACTATCACTACAACTGGTGGTTCTGGTGACGTAGACTTGTATACTAAGTTTAATTATATTCCTAACACCGTTGATTTTGATTGTCGTCCATACAAAAACGGTAATGAAGAAACGTGTACGGATACTCAAGATGATGGTACTTACCACATCATGTTATCTGCGTTCAGTGACTTTGATGGTGTTAGTCTAACGGGTAGTTACACTGAAGCGGGTGACCCAACGGATCCTACCGACCCAACGGATCCTACCGACCCGACTGATCCTACCGACCCAACTGATCCTACCGACCCAACTGATCCTACGGACCCAACTGATCCAACTGACCCAACCGATCCACCTACAGGTGACGATAGCTATACCAACGACAATGATGTTGCTATCATTGATAATAGTACGGTTGAGAGCAGCATTGCTGTAACTGGTGCTGGTGATTCAGGTCAAATCACAGTAAGCGTTGATATCAAGCATACTTACGTTGCTGATATGTTGATTGAGCTGGTATCGCCAGACGGTCAAACGGTGCTTTTGCAAGCTTATGAAGGTATTGGTCAACAAAATCTGTTGAAAACTTTTAATGTAAACTCAGCGGGTATCGAACGTAACGGCGATTGGACATTGCGAGTAACAGACAGCGTGATCTTCGATTCAGGTCACATCGATAGCTGGACTATTAATTTCTAGTAGCGGCTTCGAGGTCGGCAACCTGGGGTCAGAGTCAGCGAGGTTTTCTTTACAGAAAACCGAGTCGACTCTGACCCCTTTCGAAGCCTATGAACGACTATCTCTCATCAATAAATCCAGTTTTCTTTGCGCTTGCTTTGGTTTTGCTAAATCTATGACTTCAATCATTTCACATTCATCTCTAACCATTTCAGCAATGAGACTGGGATAATGGCGGCAGTCTTGTGGTCTATCCAAGTAAATGCTACAGCTATATCTATTTGGCGCTAGGGGCGATGTTTTGGGCGCTAATTCGAGAAAGGGACATCTTGCCAGTCTAGCGCCAGATTCAGGGTCGAACCATATCTCGTTGTCTTTAACGAATTTGAATATCTCTGGGTTAAACATCTCCCATAGGTCAATTTCTTCTTTGGTCGCACTAAGATCACCTCCGCCGTATTTGATACAACATTTACCGCATGAATTACAATCTTTCACATCATTCGCCAATGGTTAGAGTTTATAAAATTGTATAGTATCATTGGTAAAGATGTATATGGCTTTAATAAAATGGGAGAATAAAAAACATGGCGAAAGATTATTCCGTCTACACGGTCGAAACATTATTTGATTTCAAAAAACAGATGGACCCTGCTGCTTCAGCTGAAAACTATCAGGATTTTGAAAGTCATTAGATCTTATCCGCCAATGGAAGGAATGTTCACATCATATTATTTAAAAATATCCGCTTAGCCTTAACGTTATTGATGATTTCTTTGCCTGCTATGGGAGGTCATAGCGCAGTACAAGGTCATAGCGCAGACGATCAAGCCAAAAGTTCATTTTCAATCACTGAAGTGGCCACTGGTTTATATATGCTTGAAGGTGACGGGCGATATACCAGTGGCAATGTGGCACTGTCGATAGGCGATGATGGTGTGATTATGATTGATGATTCTAGCCTGCCGATGATTGATGCACTGAAATCGGCAATCGCAACGGTGACTGATAAACCGATAGATTTTTTGATTAACACCCATTCTCATCGTGATCATACTGGCAATAACTATGCGCTAGATAAAATGGGGGCCAAAATATTCTCGCATGAAAACACCCGAAAGCGTTTAGTGGCTGCTCGGGCTGGCCCATCAAAAACAGGGTTACCTATTGTTACTTTTTCTCAACAAATGCACTTTTATTTAAACTCAAACGACACCCACCTTATTCATGTCTCCAAGGCGCATACTGATGGTGACATCATCATTTACTTTAAAAACTTAAACGTCATACATGCGGGTGATACCTTTCTCAATAAAAAATATCCTTATATCGATCACCACCGGGGCGGCAGTATTTCAGGTTTAATCACGGCGCAGAAAAAAATATTAGCGCTATCAGACTCGAACACTAAGATTATTCCCGGCCATGGCTTGCTGGCCAATATCGCCGACTTAGAAGCGTCAATTTCGATGTTAGAGGTGTCAAAAAAGTTGATTGCTCAGTTGATGGATAACAACAAAAGTGAAGATGAAATCGTTAAGCTAAACCCTTTATTTCAATATCATGCCCTATGGAACCGCAAATTCATCAATACTGAGAAAATGACCCGTCAAATCTATAGAAGTTTAGTGCTAGAGAGCAATTAGACCAGTATTTAACTCACCCACTTACCAATATGCGTCCGCAAAGTCTCTTCGGTAAAGGGTTTGCTGACAAAATCATCCATACCAGCATCGAGGCAAACTTGCCTGTCCTCTTCAAAGGCATTGGCGGTTAATGCGATAATCACCGGGTTGCCGTAGCTTTGCTGATCGGCCCGAATGGCTTTGGTGCACTGGTAACCATCCATCTTAGGCATTTGGCAATCCATCAAGATCACATCGGGCGCATAGCCAGCTTTAAGCTGGTCCAATGCCTCAATACCATCCTGTGCAATGACGGTGTGACACCCCAAGCGTTTTAACATGGCCACCGCGACCATTCGGTTAATGGCGTTGTCTTCAACCAATAGAATTTTGCTTGTTGATAAGTCACTGACCGACACTGTGACCACTTCTTCAGTTGCCGGCTCATTGACTGCTTCGACGGGCAGGGTGACTTTAAAACAACTGCCTTTACCCACTTCACTGGTGAGCACAATATCACCGCCAAATAAGGTGATCAGACGTTTACAAATCGCCAAACCCAAACCGGTGCCGCCAAACTTACGGGTGGTGGAGATATCGGCCTGGGTAAATTCGCTAAACAAGGTTTGCTGTTGCGATGCTGAAATACCAATGCCGCTATCGATGATAGAAAAGACCAGTTGTTGTGGTTGATATTCAACGCTGACGGTGATGTGTCCAACACGGGTGAATTTGCCCGCATTGGTGAGTAGGTTAGCCAATATTTGGCGTAGACGGATGGGATCTGTACGCACCAGCTTGGGCAGCTCGGTGCTCAATTCAAGCTTAAATTCGACGCCGGATTGTAAACCCGAGAGCCGAAAAATGCTCGACTGTTCATTAAACAGCTTGTTTAAATCGACCTTTTTGCCTTCGAGGGTTAATGCGCCAGCTTCAATTTTTGAAAAGTCTAAGATATCGTTAATGATTTGCAGCAGGTTATTGGCCGAGCTTTGTAATAAGCTGAATTTGTCGGTGACGCTGCTGGGCAAACCTTGTTCATTGAGCAACAAATCAACCACACCTATCACGCCATTCATCGGGGTGCGGATTTCATGGCTCATATTGGCTAAAAATTGCGACTTGGCCTTGTTGGCTTTATTGGCGACTTCTACCGCTTCCCTTAACTCATTGGTTTTTTCTTCCACTTGCTGGGCCAAGGTTTGATTAAAATCCTGCAATTGCTGATTTAATTCACGGTTTTGTTGATTACTGTATTTTAATTGGCCAAAACCCTCGACCAGTTTATCGGAGAGTTTGACGAACTGATGTTGTAACTGCGAAACTTCGCGCCACGAAAAATCACTCAAGTCTGCTCTAGGTTGCTTTTGGGCTGGATCAAAGTCGTGTATTTCCTCGGTGAGTTTGTGCACTGGTCTCACTAACCAGCGGCTCATTTTGGTGATTAAAAATATCACGATAGTGAGTACCAACAACAGCACAATAAACGCCTGCATCCACGACCCTGCCGCTGTGGCGTTGACCGATGCGCGATCAAGTAAAATAAAGACTTTCCAGCGGTGAATGGTGGATGTGCTGCTTTCAACAAAATAGGTGATGCCCTTTAAATCAACGATGTTGCTGTTGGTATAGTAAGCGGTGCTTTGCGCATCTGCATGACGTGGATCCACAAGCAGCTGTAATAGCTTGCCTGTTAAGGGGGATAGTGGCACAAATTGTTCGGGCAAGGTTGAAAAAACCACGTTTTGATGGCCATCGAGTATCAACATATTGCCTTTTTCTTTAAAGGTCGGTGGCATTAAACTCGCCAGTTTGGCTAAGTTCAATGAGCCTTCGATAATGCCATCAAACTCGCCATTGCGCCGTATCTGATGTGAAATGGCGACAATCGGATCGTTACCAAAACCACGGCCCTCAAAGGCTGGGGAGATAAAACTGTCGGGATTG
>JBLGCB010000347.1:0-7393 GCA_047617105.1 Phenylobacterium sp.
ACCCACAAGAACAATTAACGCTACATCTACGGAACCTTAATGGAAAGTTTAAAAACGATTATCGAACAAGCATTTGACAACCGCAGTAACATCAACGCCAGTACGGTCACCAATGATGTCAAAGAAGCTGTTTTTTCGGCATTAGAACTGCTTGATCGTGGTGAAGCACGTGTGGCCGAGAAAATTCAGGGCGAATGGGTCGTTCATCAATGGTTAAAAAAGGCCGTTTTACTGTCTTTTATCATCTCAGACAATGCCATTATTCAATCTGGAGAGACCCGTTACTGGGATAAAGTGCCAATGAAATTCGCCGATTACGACGCCGCGCGTTTTCAAGCTGAAGGAATGCGCGTGGTACCCAATGCAATGGCCAGAAAAGGCAGTTTCATCGGTAAAAATGTGGTGTTGATGCCCTCTTACGTCAACATCGGCGCGTATGTTGGTGAAGGTACCATGGTCGACACCTGGGCCACTATCGGCTCTTGTGCGCAAATAGGCAGCAATGTACATATCTCAGGCGGTGTTGGCATCGGCGGCGTGTTAGAGCCGCTACAGGCCAATCCTACGATCATCGAAGACAATTGTTTCATCGGTGCGCGTTCTGAGATTGTTGAGGGTGTGGTCATTGAAGAAGGCGCGGTAATTTCGATGGGGGTTTACATCAGTCAGAGCACCCGTATCTACGACCGTGAAACAGGCCAGACTCATTATGGCCGGGTCCCCGCAGGTTCAGTGGTGGTTGCTGGTACTTTGCCGTCAAAGGATGGTCAATATAGTCTTAATGCGGCGATTATTGTTAAGAAGGTAGATGCCAAGACTCGGGCAAAGGTAGGAATTAATGCTTTGTTAAGGAGTGTTGAGTAGCGCACTTATCTTTCGCTCCATAACGGCGTTATTGTCGTACTCAAACAGTTGCATAGTATTATATGCGCCTATTTTCTTGTGTGCGACAATGCCTTGTTCTGAAACGAAATCTAAGCACGCTGAATAGTTGTTACGTTGGTTTAAAGGTGCGCCTCGGTGTCAAAGAGTCGCACTGCCAAAAACATTTATAAGAATAGTGCCCTAACCTACCGCACTGATCGCAGCTTGACACATGACGCGATCAATTTTCTTTTCAGCCATGTACATTTGTTTCAAATAAGAAATAACGTCTTTCGAATTGGCGTAGTGATCATAAGCAGCAACTGTTTTTACCGTTTCATCAATACGCTCTTTATAATCATCAAAAATCGTATTTAGAGGTACCCACAACTTGGTATCACCTGATTTTGATTGCCATACCGCCGCTCTTTCTGGATATATTTTCACTTTCAACCAACCAAAATGCAGCATAGTCTTTTCGAGCATGTCCGGAGTCACTTTGTGACAGTCAAATTCTGCAACATTCATATTCAGAGTCCTCCATTATCGTCTATCTTTTTCATCATTTCTTTAAGTGCTAAGCTATCAAACCTATTCGTGAGCGGTATAGTTATCATCACTGTCTTTTTATTGTTTGATATTTCCATTCCTCTAAGATTAGCCCAAAAAATGCCATAATGCAGAGAAATTTGATATTCGGTGTGCTTGATCCAGTTATACGGGTCATCTGGTAAAATAGCCAACACCAAAATCCTTTCTTGCTGAGTTGTTCGAATCAAATCTTGGTAATTTTTAATCGCTAAAGGATATTTAATCACACCAGCAACGGGTTTAATCACTGAAAAATCTGATGTTGATTTCAGTTGAACATCAATTTGAGGCTGCCAATTCCAGCCATTCCCATGGATATACAAATCAATCCCAACATCAAGTATTGATTGAGACCAAGTGCAGCCTGAAGACGCACAAATGGCGGTCGCTATTGATAAACTAAACAGTTCTTTTTGTTGATTTAACGTCAACCCATCTCTTTTACGATACATGTCTTATCCTTATTTATGCACACCGTAGTACAAACGATAGCAAAGATGCTAAACGCTGTCCAACAATAGCACAAAAATAAAGTCATTAATAAACTGTTCCCACCAGGGACCGGAGGATATTCCTGGAATTATTATGCCTATATGTACATTAACATCAGACTAGTAATCACTTAGATTATTTATAAATAGGGTATTGTGCTATTGAGAATGACAACAAAGTATCAAAGAGGTCACTATGAAGGTTATGATCTGTAGCTATAAACTGATGAAGCAGCAAGTCACTTGCTGCCGTAGGATGGGCGTTCGATATTTAGGATCCGAAGTAAAACTCATTAATTCTATCGTGCGCTAGCTCCAGTGGTGATGGGTTTCGCCTCTGGCTCACCACATCCTACCGTAAATCGAAAGTCATCGGTGGTTTGAGTTAACAAACCACCTGCCCAAACCGCCTATCGACGCGGCATACCGCCAGGAGGCATCATACCACCGGCACCACCAGGCATCATGCCCTTCATCGCACCGACAGAACGCATCATTTTCTTCATGCCACCGCCGCCCATTTTCTTCATCATTTTTTGCATCTGAGTGAACTGCTTCAGCAAGCGGTTAACATCCTGAATTTGGGTACCAGAACCTGCCGCGATACGACGTTTGCGTGAACCTTTGATGATTTCTGGTTTTTCACGCTCTCCCGGGGTCATGGAGTTGATGATCACTTCCATCTGAATAAACTGGTTGTCATTCATTTGGCCTTTAACCTGAGCTGACATCTGGCCCATACCCGGCATTTTGTCCATCATCGACATCATGCCACCCATGTTGCGCATCTGCACCAACTGGTCACGAAAATCTTCAAGGCTGAAACCTTTACCCTTCATCACCTTTTTGGCCAGTTGCTCGGCTTTTTTCTTGTCGACCTTACGTTCAACTTCTTCAATCAACGACAGCACGTCACCCATGCCGAGAATTCTTGAAGCAATACGATCTGGGAAGAACGGCTCCAGCGCGTCAACTTTTTCGCCCATACCAATAAATTTAATCGGTTTGCCAGTAATATGACGAATCGACAACGCCGCACCACCACGGGCATCACCATCAGCCTTGGTCAATACCACCCCGGTCAGTGGCAACGCATCATTAAACGCTTTAGCCGTATTGGCTGCATCTTGACCCGTCATGGCATCAACCACAAACAAGGTTTCAACCGGTTTAACACTGGCGTGTAAGTCTTTTATTTCGGTCATCATGTTTTCATCAACATGGAGACGACCAGCGGTATCAACAATCACCACATCAATGAATTTCTTACGCGCATGATCAATCGCGTTATTGGCGATATCAATCGGTTTTTGCTCAATGGTGCTGGGGAAAAACTCGGCGTCGACCTCTTCTGCCAAGGTTTCAAGCTGTTTAATCGCCGCCGGACGATAAACATCGGCACTCACCACCAACACGCTTTTCTTTTCGCGTTCTTGCAATAGTTTCGCCAGTTTGGCCACAGTGGTGGTTTTACCCGCCCCTTGCAGACCTGCCATCAGTATGACTGCTGGTGGTTGTGCCGCCAGGTTCAGCTCTGAATTGGCTGCGCCCATGGCCATTTCTAATTCGTCCTGGACGATTTTGATAAATTCCTGACCAGGTGTCAGGCTTTTGGTGACTTCGATGCCCACCGCGCGATTTTTGACTTTGGCGACAAATGATTTCACCACCGGCAATGCCACATCGGCTTCGAGTAATGCCATACGCACTTCACGTAAGGTATCTTTAATATTGTCTTCGGTTAAGCGGCCTTTGCCGCTGATATTACGTAGCGTTTTCGATAAGCGATCAGATAAATTCTCAAACATTGGCTTTGTTCCAAGGGTTGTCAGGCGGTTTTGTTTTAATTAATGGCGGACAGTATAACTGTGTCGGCTGGAATCAACCAGCCCTTATAACTTTCTAAATGACTTTTAACAGCGGTGCTTCAACCCCGCCATGGGGCATCAATTCACCCGTAAAATCAATATTATGGCCACTTTTGCTGGCTTTGGTTTGCAGATAACCGCGGTTATGCACGGTACAGAAAATACCCGTTGATAACTGTTCGGTCACTTCAATACCCTGTTGTTGCAGCTGGCTTTTCTTATCTGGGTTATTCGACAGCAATTTAAGTTTGCTGACCCCCAGCGCTTTAAGCATCCCAGCAGCATCATCATATTCACGCAGGTCATCGGCAAAACCGAGCATTTCATTGGACTGATAAGTATCAAATCCTTCACTTTGCAAACGATAAGCATCGAGTTTGTTATACAAACCAATACCCCGTCCTTCTTGGCGTAAATAGACCAAAAAGCCACCGTGTTGATAAATTCGTTCCATCGATTCTTGTAATTGCGGACCACAATCACATTTTTGCGAAGCAAACACATCACCAGTCAAACATTCAGAATGCAACCGTACCATAGGCTCAGCCATATTTTGCCAGTCGCCCAAGCCTAGAATGACATGTTCTTTATCATCGCTGATGCCATTAAAGCTAAAAAACGTTGCCTTTTCGGCAAAATCTTTCAAAGCGATTTTAGTGCTATTTCTGATTTCAATTGTATCTGACGTTGACATTAAGGCCCGGTATACTCTCGTGTGTTTTTCGTTGCACGTTATGTTGGGGTCGCAGTGATAATTTTCAAGGGTGGTTAGATGGTTTATTTCACCGCTCTTCTCTTTGCAAGGCGGCGCAATTGCCATACAATGAACGCAATAATTATTTTAATCGACCTTTATGGAAACCTGATGTTGCAAAATTTGCTTGTGATAACGGCGCTGGTATTTTACCTGTTAGCGACCACAGCTCTGCTTACCCGATTGTTTCATGCCGATGGCATCGACTTTAAAAGAGTACTGCTATTGGCCAGTTGCGCACAGTTGGCTCATATCGGCTTTGTCGGCATGGAAATCTTCACCCCCACGGGACAAGATTTCAGCTTAATCAATGTGATCTCTTTGGTCTGCCTAAGCATTGCCCTTGGCGTCACCATCAGCGCGCTTAAAAACCCCTCACCCTTTTTGCTCTCGGTGGCTTACGGATTCGCCGCGTTTGTCCAGTTACTGACCTTTTTATCGCTGATGTTTCCAAAACATATGGTAATGCAACACTTCTTTTCGAATTTACCGCTCACTAGCCACATTGCCCTGTCATTACTGGCTTATTGCGTGTTAATGATCGCAACCTTATATGCAGTGCAATTTCGTTATATCAACAACAAATTAAAAAACAAAGACTTATCTGTAGTCAGCACCAACTTCCCGCCACTGATGCAGGTTGAGAAACAACAATTTCGTTTATTAACCATTGGCACCGCAATACTAACACTGGCGTTGCTCAGTGGTTTTATTTACCTCGATAATATGTTCTCGCAATCTGTCGCCCATAAAACCATTTTGTCGATGATTGCCTGGGCCATATTTGTTGGCTTAATTTTGGGTCGACGTTACCGCGGCTGGCGCGGCAAAATGACCGTTGGCTGGACCATTGGCGGCGCGTTTATATTCACCCTGGCCTATTTCGGTAGCCGTTTTGTTCGCGAAATTGTACTTGGCCGGTTTTAAGCCTGCCAGCATTGCAGTTAAGCCAGTGTAATTAACGCCTAATTCCCCGGATTTGAGTTTTTTTGCTTGACGCGACGCGCCAGTTAATACTTAATACAGCTAACTCGGCGCGAACTTTATCTAAGCCTTATTTAAGCCTTAACTAAAACCTTAACTGAAACCTTAAATAAGACTGATCACAGCGCTTCACAAACACAGGACAAACATTCATTGGACAGCATATCGACGGGCACCCTATTTATCGTATTAGGGGTCTTGGTTTTTCTTTCCGCTTACTTTTCGAGTTCCGAAACCGGCATAATGTCAATCAACCGTTATCGCCTCAAACACCTCGAAAAACAAAACCATCGTGGTGCCATCCGGGTTAGTCAATTATTGCAAAGACCCGACCAACTCATTGGCCTCATCCTTATCGGTAACAACTTAGTGAATATCGCCGCCTCGGCCATCGCGACCATAATTGGCATACGACTATTTGGCGATCCGGGAATACTCATTGCTACTGCGGCGTTAACGGTGGTGATATTGATATTTGCCGAGGTCACGCCAAAAACGCTCGCTGCTTTACATCCTGAAAAAATCTCTTATCCCAGCTCTTTCGTGCTGAAGTATTTACTCATCGTCACCAAACCGCTTGTGGTGTCACTCAATTGGATCACCAATGGTTTTATTTCGTTGCTTGGCGTTAGCTCTGAGCAACGAGAACAGCACAGCTTAAGCAGTGAAGAACTACGCACGGTAGTGAACGAATCTGGTGCCATGTTACCTGCCCGGCACCAAAGTATGCTGGTCAACTTGCTGGATTTGGAGAAAATCAAGGTAGAAGATATCATGATCCCTCGTAACGAAATCATAGGTATTGATATTAGTGATAGTTGGAAGCTGATTTCGAAAAAAATCGCCAACTCCCAACATACTCGACTGTTGCTCTACAGAGATAGCGTAGATGACGCCGTAGGCTTCATTCACAGCCGCGATGCACTGCGATTGTTATCAAGGGAGCAATTCAGCAAGGAATCACTACTACGGGCCGTTAGAGAGATTTATTACATCCCTGAGGGTACGTCGTTAAATACTCAGTTATTTAAGTTTCAACAATCTAAAGTACGTATCGGTTTAGTGGTCGACGAATATGGTGATATCCAGGGTTTAGTGACACTAGAAGATATTTTAGAAGAAGTGGTTGGTGATTTCACCACCACCATGACCCCCACCCCCAGCGACGAAGTGCATCCGCAGCCAGATGGTTCATTTTTGGTTGATGGCAGCGCCAATATCCGTGATATCAACAAAGAAATGGGTTGGGAGTTTCCCATCGACGGACCCAAGACCTTTAATGGTCTAATCCTCGAATACCTCGAAGATATTCCCCAAACCAATGTCAGCCTCAAATTGGCCGATTACCCGATTGAAATCACCCAAATAAAAGATAACATGATCAAGCAAATGCGGATTATCCCGCATTTAAGGGGTAAGGAAGAAACGAAGACAAAGAAAAAGGAGAGTAAGTAGGGAGAGTGATCTGAGAACGTCGAATCTTAACTAACCGTAGGATGGCGTAGAGCGAAGCGAAACCCATCATTTTTGTCAGAATATCGCCGTGAAGTCGCTATTTATCGCCAAATTTTGATGGGTTTCGCCTTAGGCTCTACCACATCCTACGGTGAATAAGATTGGCAGTGGCGCGTAACTTTAGCGCTCTAAACATCCCTGTTATGCGCTTCGTTCAGGTTTTTCTTTGGCTGGTGCAACGATTCAGAACCATTCACTGCTAACGAAGCCCACATCCCTGTTATGTGCTTCGTTCAGGTTTTTCTTTGGCTGGTGCAACGATTCAGAACCATTCACTGCTAACGAAGCCCACATCCCTGTTATGCGTCCTGTCGCCATCCATGGCT
>JBLGCB010000348.1:0-7342 GCA_047617105.1 Phenylobacterium sp.
AACTGGTACAACATACCTGTGCCGGTGCTGCCACGATGGTTGAACACTCTGATGACAGCATTGGCCAATTGCGTCAGAATGTCACCTCAAAAGGTGGCACAACCGCCGCCGCTCTGGCAGTCTACCAGCAACAAGGTTTAACCGCGATGGTAGATGATGCCATGCAAGCTGCTTTTGACCGGGCACAAGAACTGGCGAAAAGCCTTTAACGCTAAGCCTTTAAACTCAATAGAGAAGAGATTTTATTAATGAATGCGATGAATTTTTTAATCGGCACCCTGTTTGACTTATATCTGATGGTGGTATTGTTACGTCTATGGTTGCAATGGGCACGGGCAGATTTTTACAACCCGTTCAGTCAGTTTGTCACCAAGGCAACCAACCCTTTATTAAAACCATTACGTAAGGTGATCCCTGGTTGGGGTGGTTTTGACTTTGCCTCACTGGTGCTGGCTCTATTGGTCGCGGGGGCCAAAGTCGTCGTGTTGGTATTATTATCCGGCGGTGGTTTCCCACTGGTCGCCATTTTGATTCAGTCTGTGGTCACCGTGTTAAAAGAAGCCTTCACTTTGGTTTTTTGGGTATTGATTTTACGCGCCATTCTCAGCTGGATTAGCCAAGGTAATAACCCGGTAGAAGCGGTGATGCATCAACTCACTGAACCTCTGCTAGCCCCAGTCAGACGCATTTTGCCGTCAATGGGCGGGTTTGACTTGTCTATTTTGGTGGTTTTATTAGGCATGCAGTTTTTACAAATATTGATGGCTGATATGCTGCAAATGTTTTTGTAAAACGCGATTTAAAAGAAGGAGAGCAATCATGAATACAACCAAACGCATTACCACGTGGCTTTTTTTATTGCTAAGTCTGACCGGCTTAATCGGCACGGTAACATTTTCGGCCAATGCCGAGCAAATGAAACGATTAGGCAACTGGAACGTGCATTATATCGCGTTTGGTTCAACCTTCTTAACCCCTAAAATAGCCCAAGCTTATGACATCAAGCGCAGTGGTTATTCAGGGGTGGTGAATATCTCGGTGCTGAGTTCGAGTAAAAGCCACACTGCGCAAAAAGTAGAAATCAGCGGTGAGGCAAAAAACCTGCTTGGGCAAATCCAAGAACTGAGCTTTAAAGAGATCATCGAGGGCGATTCGGTGTATTACATCGCCCAAATCGATTATCGCAATGAAGAAACCTATCGCTTTGATATAAAGCTTAAGCAGGGTAATCAGTCGCAGAAATTGAAGTTCTCGCAGCAGTTTTATGTGGATTAAAAGTTAATACAGAGCAAAAAGACGCTCTGTATTAAAAGGCGCAGGCAAGCTGCGCAAAAAACAATAGTAAATTAGGTCAGATCACATTCATCGGCGTATGTGCAACAAGATATAGAAACAACTACATTATCACTGGACCATACTTGCAGGCCCAAAGAAAAGTATTCTCTGGGCGTTTGCAAATCACCATCATCGTATAAAATCGAGTCTCCTATTTCATCAGCATGGCAATTAAGCACTATATCTAAATCAATGACTTTCATCCCAATGAGATTTTGATTTTTGAAGAAAAACTCTTTATAACACAGCACGGATTCAACTTTGTCTGCTTCAGCATCAATGAACACTTCTTTTCCTGGTATTTGGTATTGAATCCATCCTGTTTTGTCGGGTGCATCATCAGGATCGATGACCAATTTCAGCAATTCGATGTAGTGATTTATATCGCCACCAAATCTTATGGGACCAATACCCTCATTAGGCTCCCATGTTAAGAAATTACTCATCGTTTAGCTCCTCTACTATGTTCTTCACCCTTTTTCTTTTTTTCTGCTGTTTTTTTCATATTTTTAATTTTTTGTTTCATTTTCTTTTTGTTTGTGCCTTTTGAACCTTCCTGCTTCTTCTCAAGCTCCCCAATAGCACTCTGTGCTTTCTTCTTGGCTCGCCCGTCATCCCCGTGAGCACTGTTTTTGCTACTATCTTTGGCTTTCTTCCCTGCACGAGGTTTACCAGTCAGTGCTGTTTCTGTCGCCTCGACAACGGCGTCAGCATAATGATTAAGTGCACTGCCTTCTTCTGTTACGCTTGCAACACCTCTGGCAATCAAGTTAGCCGTTGCCATGCCTTGCTTGCGTTTTGACTTTCGGCTTCCACCATCCGGATCGGTATATTTATAAGGGTTGTTACCAACGTAAGAATATCGATTATAGGTTGTGACATCTCCGGTAAACCCAACCGGATCATTCTGCATGAACCTGGCCAGCACCGGATCCATATAGCGCTGTTGCATGTAACTCCAGCCCAAGTCGGTATCAAACTTATGTCCGGTATAACCTACATCATCCTTTGGCGTTTCAATGCTATCACCAAATGGTTTGTAATGCATACGGGAGTTTGTGCTGACGGGCATCACGCCTTCTTTGGCGATCAGTTTATCTCCAAGGAAGATGTAGTTGATACCACCATCTTTGGTTTCTCGGTAGAGCAATTTGCCTGCCTGGCTGTACATGCTAAAGCTGGTGCCGTGGCTGTCTTGGGTTCTGATTCTACGATTAAATCCATCGTACAAATACAGGTTGCCGCTTGACCCTGTCATTTGATTGGCAAGGTTATAATCGAAGAATCTGTGGCCATTGTAGGTTACATTACCCCGACCATCATATCCGCCTGCAAAGTTGTAGTTTTTGCTGCCAATGCTGTCGTTGACACTGGTTAAACGGTTTAGACTCAGGTTATAGCTGTAATTGAGCGATGCACCTTTGCTGGTATATTGAGTGATATTGCCCAATGCATCATAGGCCATTGAACTGCTGCCAATACCGTTGCCGCCCGTGGTACTGGTGAGTCTGTCGAGACCGTCATAGGCTAGGTTAGCCAGGCTATAGGCTGCATTGATATTATCGGATATTTTGGTGATGTTGCTCTGATGGTCATATTCATAGGCCATATTCAAGCGGTCAGATTGATTGAGGTGGTCGCGAATACTGCTGGGTTGCCTGCGGTCATTTAGCTCGGTTTTATGGGTAATGCCGTTGCCATAGGTGAAGGTGTTTACCGTGCCCGTAGGGTAATAACTGGCATTGCTGGCGTAAATGGCATTGGCTCGGGTCGCTTTGCTGGCCTGGCCGAAAGCATTGGGGGCGAAGCTAACTTTGCCGACGCTGGCATCGGGGTAGGTTAAGTCGGATAAATGGCCCATCGAGTTATAGTCATAATCTAGGGTGAAGCTTTTGCCACATCGGTGAGGAATTTACGTTTATCAGCCGATTGGGTATCCGCGACGTAATCCGTATATTGATAAGTCCAGGTTTTGTCATTGGCGGTGGCAGTCTGTGCAATGTAATAGGTTTGGTTTTTGTAACTGTAAGACGTATAAGCGACATCAATCCGGCGGCCATCAGAGGCGAGAATATGGTCTAAGTCTTGGTGGGTATTGTAATGGTACTCCACCGTATTGCCAAAACGGTCTTCAATTTTGCTGATCATAATCAGTTTGGTGAAGGTGCTGAGCGGTGAAGTGAGTGCTGGCGGCATCGCCCCATTACGATAGGTTTTTATCTGGTCAAAAGTATAGGTGGTGCCATCTGGGCCTTTAACGATAAATCCTTCTTCACCGTCAGCTAGGGGCAGGCATGACGACACATAAAAGTTTGATTTGGTGATTTGCGCCTTTATTCCGGGTGATGCTGTATTTTCAAGAAATTTCTCAGTGGTTTTGCCGGGAATGTGCAGCTGTTTACCACTCCAATAGGTATACGCAGGGGCGTTGTGCGCTTGTGGATTACCGACGACCCTAACACCCGGCGCAGGGCTATAACTCTCGCTGCAATTTTTACCACTATACCAACCGCCCGGCTCAATCAGTGGTGTGCCTGATGCTTGGTCATGCCAGTATTCATCCATATAGCTGGCTTTAATCACCGGGATATCCCACTGCCAGCCGATGCCACCAAAACCACCAGTGCGTAAATCATCCCCGGTGATCCAGCGCGATAATTCAACAGGCAAGCCGGAATTGCCCGGGATACTGATATCCGTCACCGCAAAGGTCACACTACCCGTGGCTGGGTCGTATTTGGCCCCGGTGGTGCGATTTCTATAGAGATTTTTGTAGCGGTTGATCAGTTCCTGGTCAATCACTTTAAACTCGGGGATCATCTCCGGGGTCGGTGGCACCGTGGTGATATTTTCTTCAGCAAAAGTCGATAAATTAAGGTTTAAAAGCAATAAAATACTGAGTAATAAGCGATGTGATGTCAAAATTTTCACCATCAATATCCTGTTTTAGCGGCAAATATGCAGGGCATCCCAAACCATGGTTTGTCCCACCTTTTTATAGGGTCGCTAGGCTAAATGAAATAATATCGGGAGTCAAGTGAATTTTTTTCAGTCACAAAACGCATAGGCTTTTTTATCATTATAGGCTTGTTTACCAGAGAGTATTGATTCAACGCACACTACTCACCTTGCCATTCCCCCCATAACTGCCGTAAAATGCAGGCCAAATGATGCAATGAAAAAGCACAGAAACCATCGCCATGAAAAAAATCGTCTTAGCCACCGGCAATCTCGGTAAAGTCAAAGAACTCGGCCATATGCTCGCACCTCTGGCCATCGAAGTATTACCGCAAAGCGAGTTTAAGGTCATCGAAGTGGCCGAGACCGGCACCACTTTTGTTGAAAATGCCATTATCAAAGCCCGCCATGCCGCCAAAATCACTGGTCTGCCCGCCATCGCCGACGATTCAGGCCTTGAAGTAGATTTTCTTAAAGGTGCGCCAGGCATCTATTCTTCACGTTTTTCTGGCCCTGATGCCAGCGATGAAGATAATTGGCGCAAATTACTCGAGGATTTAGACGGTGTACCCACAGAACAAAGAACCGCTCGTTTTCAATGTGTGCTGGTGTACATGGAACACGCGTTGGACCCAACGCCGATTATTTGCCAAGGCAGCTGGGAAGGAGTGATCACCCAAGCACCCTCAGGCAGTCAGGGTTTTGGTTATGATCCGGTATTTTATGTGCCATCTGAAAACTGTTGTGCGGCCGAACTTAACCGCGAACAAAAAAGCAGTATTAGCCATCGAGGCAAAGCATTACGTCTGTTGACCAATGCTTTTGAGGGTAAAACGTGATATTACCGCCGCTGAGCTTATATATTCATATTCCTTGGTGCATTCAAAAATGCCCCTATTGCGATTTTAATTCTCATGCATTAAAGCAAGAAATCCCCGAATCGGTTTATGTTCAGCATTTGCTGGACGATTTGCGCCAAGATATTAAGTGGGTTCAGGGACGCAAACTCAGCACCATTTTTATTGGCGGTGGCACCCCCAGTTTGTTTTCGGCCGAGGCCATTGCCCGAATACTGCAAGGCGTCGAGGCACACATCCCTTTTGCCGACGATATCGAAATCACCATGGAGGCCAACCCCGGCTCTGTCGAAGCACACCGCTTTGCCGGATACCGTCAGGCCGGGGTTAACCGCATTTCAATCGGCGTGCAGAGTTTTCAGGCCGAAAAACTGAAGCAACTGGGGCGAGTGCACAATTGTGATGAAGCACTCAACGCAGCCAAACTGGCCCATCATATTAAGCTTAATACCTTTAACCTCGATTTAATGCATGGTTTACCCAACCAGTCGCTGGAGGATGCTTTATTTGACCTCAATACCGCCATCGAACTGGCACCGCCGCATCTGTCTTGGTATCAATTAACCATCGAACCCAACACCCTGTTTTATGCCAAACCACCGAAATTACCGCAAGATGAATTGTTATGGGAGATTCAGGAGCGTGGCCATGAGTTGTTAAACGCCCACGGTTACCAGCAATACGAAGTCTCTGCGTATGCTCAACCCGGTCAGCAGTGCCGCCATAATTTAAATTATTGGCGCTTTGGTGATTATCTTGGCATCGGCTGCGAAGCCCACGGCAAAATCACTTTACCAGATGACAATACCATCATCCGTACCAGCAAGGTAAAACACCCCAAAGGGTATATGGACTTGACCAAACCCTACCTCAACAAACAGTGGGAAGTAGCCAAAGACGAACAAGCTTTTGAGTATTTTATGAATCGTTTAAGATTGATGGAAGCATTTGATAAAGACGAGGTGATTCAATACAGCGCAGTAAGCCATCAAGATATCATGCCAGCCATCAGCCAAGCGCTGGATAAAGGTTTACTGACCGAGACCGCCAGCCAATGGCAAATCACCCGCAAGGGGACTTTTTACCTTAATGATTTGTTGGAATTGTTTATGTAGAATCAGTCCTGAGCAAATGCCATGTTTAAGGTTGGCGGCGTCGCGCTCCTGCGTTATTTACTCTGTGATTTTCATTTTTTGGTGGTTGCATCGGATGGTTTATCGGTGCTATAAGGGTAGTATTGCATTGACTTGTATGGGCTTTGTTCTGTCAGCTACCACAGAGTCACTGAGAGCACAGAGGACCACAGAGAAGAGCAAAAACAAAAGACAACAAAAAAATTGCCACCAGCTCATCTAAAAAGGCTTTTTCTCTGCGTTGCCTCTGCGTGCTCTGTGACTCTGTGGTAGTTGCAAAGAACAACGCCACTAGCACTCTAAATCAACGCTAGACTGGTTGCGGAGTAACCCCCCTGACCGACAAGATCTGCTAAAATCCTCAGTGGTTAGATTTAACAAATAGCGGTAAAATTAATCTCTCACCTTTACCACATCATAAGCCCGCAACTCGGGCACCATCACATGCAGCTCGCTTTCGGTTTTATTCAGCTCGGCGAGCCTGCCACAAAATTGCTTGGATTTTTTTTGCAGCACTAAGGATTTAACCGACAACTGCTGCTCAATTTTGCTCTCTAAGCTGGCCAGCTGTTTAGACACATCCACCGCTTCACGCTCCAACCCGCTTTCATTAGAGTTAATCGCTTCGCTAAGGGTAATCAATACCGTGCCCAAAGAACCGGTAACGACTTTTTTCACTTGCTGACCCAGTTCATCTTCGAAAAAATCATCAAGTTTATTGAGGCTTTGTGGCGCAATATAAAACTTGTCATCAAATTGATTAAAGCGCTGTTTAAAACTAGAACGAACTTCGGCAAACTCCTCCGCAAATAAATCGCCATCGGCGCTGTTGGCGATGCCATTCATGATTTTATCCAGCGCCGCGAGGCCAATTTCTGCCCCTTCCATCGCTATACCAACAATTTGTGGCACTTCGGAGCGTAAACCTTCGCTAAACGAACGTAATAATTCGATTTCGTGGACTTCGAGGATGATCCATTCGCCGTTGATAAACAGCTGGTCGTCATTGTTGATTTGAATTTTGGTGAAGTGACGGTCGAGAATACGGATATGCTCGGG
>JBLGCB010000349.1:0-7341 GCA_047617105.1 Phenylobacterium sp.
AATACAATGGCATCATCACCATTAAAGAAAGTCAGTTGTGAAGTAGCACCTTGATGTGGGAATTGAAATTCCTCATTAGCACGGTCGTTATACACCACGTAAGTCGAGTTGGCGAACAACACACCGGTTAAGCTAATTTGACGATCAGGATGTGCGTCTGGGCTACCGTTGCCGAACAATGCCAGCTTGTAACCTTCTTCACCCATATCAATATCTTCATCACTGAAGTTAGTGATTTCAATCGCTTTATTTGAGCTACTGCCTTCGATGTACTCAGTGATCACCACTGGAGATGGCTCTTGTGGCTCGGTTGGTGGCGGCTCAGTCGGCGGTGGCGTATCACCACAAGCGCCTTCACCTGGACAGCCTAAACCATCAAAAGTGCTCGCTTCAAAAACAACCCATTGATTTGGCGAACCCGGAAAGGCATCGTTAGCAACCGTATCACCAGCGCCAATACTGGCCTTACGACGCAGTACTTTATTGACCGTGGCAAAGTTTGGATCGTTCGGATCTGTCCAACCGGTATCACGGCCTGGATCTTCGCCGACTTTACCAAAGCTATCGACAATTGCGCCATTTTCGGTTAAGACAATAGAATCATTACCATTAAAGAAGGTTAATGCCGAGTGAATGCCGTTCTCAGGAAATACAAACTCAGGATCACCACCTTCGTTATAAATCATATAACTCTGGCCTGCGGCCAATACACCAGTTAAATCGATGCTACGATCCGGATCTTCTTCCAGCGCACCATCTTTAAAGTTTGATATTCTGTAACCTGTCATATCAATATCAGCGCCACTAAGGTTTGACAGCTCAACCACTTTATTGTTACCAAAACCTTCAACATATTCGGTGATGATAATGCCTTCACCCGTCGGGGCTGGTGGCTCAGTTGGTGGTGGCTCGGTTGGCGGTGGCGGTGTGCCACTACAGGCCGTTTCGCCGCCACAACCTAAACCATCAGCAGTGTCCTGATCAAATACTAGCCACTCATTGGGCGAGCTAGGAAACACATCATCAATAATCGCATCACCGGTGGTGACACTGGCTTTACGACGCAAGGTTTTTTCTTTAGTGGCAAAGTTTGGATCGTTTGGATCAAGCCAACCGTCAGCAGGTCGCTCACCAACGCGACCAAAACTGTCTATAGCAACGCCGCCTTTGCTTAACACAATGGCATCGTCGCCATTAAAAAAGGTTAACTCAGAGGTCGCGCCTTGATCAGGAAACTGAAACTCAGCCGCTGCACTGGCGTTATACACCACAAAACTGGCACCAGCGGCCAATACACCGGTCAGGTCAATTTTGCGATCAGGGCTTTCAGTGGTATCACCGTTGCCAAACAATGCCAACTTATAGGCACCTGCGCCCATATCAATATCGGTAGCGCCCATGTTGGTAATTTCAAGGGCTTTATTACTGCTGCTGCCTTCAACGTATTCGGTGATCATGATCTCAGCCGATACGGTGGCGGGCAGACTCAAAGCCAACGCTGCTGCCAGCGCCGTCTTTTTAACTAAATGATTCATAAGGTCTTTCGTCCTGTTGTTCCAAGGTGGCAAAATACTTTCAAATGGGCGGTGTAGGGTGCGCAATGCGCACCCTACGATAAATAAAAAAAGTACCATCCCGTCCTATGTTATGGCGCTTGTGTTTTCATCAAACGCCTGATTTAGTGTTTTTGGATTTATCTTGGTTTTAGAAGGTGTATCGCACGCCCAACTTAATTTGCCAAGTCGAAGCATCACCTTCGATAGCCGAGTAGTTACGAACATCATAACCATTGAAACTGGTTCTCAGTTGGTATTTACCGTCATCAGACAGGCCACCAAAGTCGTAAAGCGCTTTAGGGAAACGCGCGTTACGTTCAACACCCCAATCGTCATTGAGCAAGTTAGCCAAGTTTTCGATGGTCAACATCAGCTGACCTTTATGACCTTCCATAAAACCAGGGATTTCTTGTTTAAAGCTCAAATCCAGCTCAGTCACCCAAGGTTGCGTCGCCGCCCCTCGGTCAAGAATACAACCACAAGCACTAACACCAGCGCGACTTAAAGTCGTTGACAATTCATCCCAGCTAGCAGAGTTTTCCCAATCAACATTGGCATCATCAGGACCGCTTGGGATATATGGTAAGTAAGGACTAAAGGTATTGAAATCGCGTTGGTCACCCAAGTCGCCATCGCGGAAGAATCCCATCACCCAGCTTAGAGGACGACCAGAACGGCGCTCGTAAAACAGGTTGATTCGGGTATCGTAACCATCAAACAATTCGGCTTTATAACCTAAATTGAGTTTGAAGCTATGTTCAATTTCATAATAACCACGGCCAACTTGCTGCTGGTTACGGTTAACCATTAAAGTATTGCTGTAATTACTGCTGTTACGTGAGTTGGTACCACCAGTATTTTCGGAGACATCCTGATTGGCATAACTGACTGACATGCTGACACCGCTATCCCAGTATTTTGACAAAGCAGTGGTAAAGATAATACTACGACCATCTTTATCCGCATTACTTAACTCAACATCGTAGTTATTGGCATAAGGGGTACCGTCATAAATACTGGTCATGATGATACGTTCGCCATCAGCGGCATAGTTGATACTGCCATTTTCATCCAGCAGACTTCTTGAAGCATCACGCCAAATTGGCTCATCTTTCTTCTTCATATACGTCAATTCAGTGGTCCAGGCAAAACCGTCACCCAACATCGGAATATCAAAAGTATAATCAACCGCCAACTGGGCACGCCAGTCTGAAGGTAACTTAAAGTTTGGATCAATATAACTCAGACTGCCTGCACCCTGTACCAAAGAATCTTGAATAGACTGCGGTACCTGAGTAAAGTCTGTGGTTTGATCAGCGGTGTAGTGAGCATCAATCGCACTGTCTGGCGCACTCACATAAGTGATACCGTCAGCGGTAAACGGGCCGTTATACCAAACATTAGGAATACCACCGTTGAAGCGGCCAATACCACCACGAACCGTCACAGTCTCAGCGGCAAACCATTTAAAGCTGACGCGAGGCATAAAGATATCTAAGCCATCAAGATTTTCTTGGTTAGAGATATCATAGGTTTCTTGAAAACGAGAATTCAAATTCGGTTTGTCATCTGTACTGACCAATTCGTAACGCAAGCCAGCGGTCATTTCGAAGTCATCTGTCAAATAGAAAGTATCTTCAGCATACAAAACCGAGGTATAACGAACATTATCATAAGCCGCATCCTTCGCATCGTTGGTAAAGGCATTAGAATACTGAAAACGACTACCATCACTTACTTGGTTGGCAAAAGCATCAAATGACTCGAAAACCCAGCTGCCTTTAGAGTCTGGCGCAAACAGGTTATAAAGGTTTAGACGTTCAATTTCAAAACCAAAATTGATATCATGCTCACCCATTAAATAGTTGGCGTCAAAGCTGATTTTAAGATTCTTGTTTTGTGATTCATTGGCATGTCGGTTACTTTCGGCACCGAATTCAAAATTACTCCCTCTGCCATTTTCTTTTCCATTTTCTGGTTGGCCAGGTTCAGCTTCCCCAACATAAACCTGAACACTACCAAAATCAGAACCAGTAATAGACTCAGATTCAACATCTTTAAATGCGATGCCAAACTCAGTGGTAAAACTGTCACTCCATTCTGAATAAAGCTTGGTAGAGATATTGCTGGTCGTGGTTTTATTGGTATAAACACTCGAAGCCAAACCCAATGAACTACCGCCACCAGATAGGTTACGTACTACTTCATTGTCCTGATTCTGGTAAGTCATCGCCAAACGATGGTTATCAGAAATATTCCAATCCAGTTTGAGCAACCACTTGTCATCTTTATCAACTGGGCTGGTAAACAGTGAATCCTGTAAACCATAAACATCATTCAGAATTTGGTTAAACCGATTATATTCTGATTCTTCAATTGAATACTCATTGGCCGCTCCGCTGTTATTGAAACCCGGTTGAAACTCAGTTTCATCTTCGAGCGTCTCGTAGTTAGCAAAAAAGAACAATTCATCTTTAATGATTGGACCACCAAGCGCGATGCCCATGGTGGTGATGGTATTTAACAAATCTGATTCATTGATTTTATACGTTCTGTGTTCATCAGCATCCTTCACAGCACCATTATCGTCAAATATTTGCGAAATTGCCTGTCTCTTGCCTGCAAGATCTGGGGCGCTATAATCATAAAAAACGGAGCCATGAAATTCATTGCTACCCGATTTTGTTACCGCATTAATGCTACCACCACTAAAGCCACCTTGTCTGACAGAAAAAGGCACTACAGATACCGAAATCTCGGCAATGGCTTCTAGCGAAATCGGCGATGAAGAGGTTGGGTAACCTTCATAATTAAGACCAAAATCATCATTTTGGCCGATGCCATCAACGGTGATGCTGTTCATTCTTGGGTTGCCACCAGCGAATGTCAAATTGCCGTTACCAGAAACCGTGGCTAAAGGATTAATTCTGGCGATATCCTTCATATCCCGCTTGAGGCTGGGCATATTATCAACCAGTTCCTGACCGAAGGTGCTGGTAGAACCGGTCGCTTCGACGATACGTTGGGCTGAAACGCCGATACGTTCAACATTATCCGCTTCAAGCTGACGTATCAAACGGTAGGTGTCACCTAATTGCAAATAGACATTGCTTAAAGACGCATCTTGAAACTTGTCGGAGTCAATAGTGACATCATAAGGGCCGCCGACACGCAAACCTTTACCAATAAAAGTACCAGTGTCATTGGTGGTAAATTCGCTCACAGTGCCGGTTGGCGTGTGTTTGACAATAACCTTCACATTGGCCGCAGGGTTGCCCGCAGGTCCAGTGATTTTACCTCGCATGGAAGAAGACGTATCATTCGCAGCCGATACGCTACCCATTGTGCCGAGCGATAACATCACCGCCGCAGCGACGAGTTTGAGTTTACAGTTTTTCATCCCGTTACCTATAGTTTCATTTGATTGACGTGCGATCCATAAAAAATAGCAACAAAAAATCAATCAAATATTTATTTTTTAATAACATGTCCAGCATTTGTTCACATTTACTCGGTACCAGACGTTGTGAATGTATCTGGCGGTATCCAAGTGTATCCATGCAAAATAACGGCGCTATTTTATACGAATTTCAACAAAATAATGGTTTTTTTTGAACTTTTTTTTTACATCTGAGGTTTATCAACTAATTTACATAAATTTCACATCATCATTTACCTTCGCCAGCGCACCATAACAGTCTATTATTACGCTTTTATTACGAGTTATTCTTTTTATTTTTCAATGATTTACATAATCAATCATTCATCATGCAGGATAAACAACCAACAACTGGTAAAATGAACAGTAGTGTGTTTATATCGCTGTTAACAGAAAAGTGGTCGGTAATGGATAAAACTAGACTTATCCACAGAAAACCCGCTTTTGAATTAATGACCAACTGGTCAGAAAAATAAACAATAGGCCATAAAGCGGTTATTTACAAGGTATGGTGAAAGGATAATGGGCAGGTATATAGTCAATTTTTTGACCCGTTTATTTAAGACAAAAAATTATATGGCTGATTTGGAGATTAAAAACTTTACATAAGATAGCAATATAGTGTGTTGGTGAAGCTTGTATAAAAATAACATTGAATCTACAATATAGAGGCTATTTACTGGCCATTATCAGGTTTACCGGGTTTAAAACCTGGTCAGATAAGGCAAAATACGGGCTATTGAGCCGCATTTTTGACTGATGCTTTTTGACTGGCTGGTCAAGCTCGATTTAATTGTTAAAGAAAACCAAGAGTAGCGTCAACGATGAACAAATACACCAGCGAGATACACCATGCCGCCAATAGCAGTGAAAACGGTGCAGATGATGCAAAAACCGTCAAAAAGCCAAAAACCGGCAAGATACGTGAGAAAAGCATAGAACATATTTTGAATGCTGCCCAACAAGAATTTGTATTACAGGGTTTTAAAGGCACCACCATCCAATCGATTGCTGACCGGGCAGGTTTACCCAAGGCCAATATTCACTATTATTTTAAAAACAAAGACAACCTGATCCACGCCGTGCTCGAAAACATCCTTGATTTATGGGATGAGGTATTGGGTGATATCAGTGTCGATGACGACCCTAAAACCGTTATAGAGCATTTTATTCGCACCAAGGTGCAAATGTCATTTACCCACCCTGGCCCGTCAAAGTTATTTGCCATGGAGATCATTCAGGGTGCCCAGCACCTTAAAGATTACACCCGCACCTATTTGCGCAAATGGGTTAGAGAAAAAGCCAAAGTATTTCAGAGTTGGATTGACGCTGGTAAAATGAGCCAAGTGGATCCGGTGCATTTGATATTTTTAATTTGGTCTTCGACTCAGCATTACGCCGATTTTGAAACTCAGATATTAACCATCATGAACCGCGCCGAATACGAAGAAGAAGATGTTGATATTATTAGCGATTTTTTGTGTTCTGTGATTATTCGTGGTTGTGGGTTGGAGTATTCTTGACCAAGGGCGGGGCGAAAAGCACCTACCTGCTTCCCCCGCTATTCTCTGTTTGGGCTATAATTCACCACCGAGGTATTTTTTTGTTGATGGCACCAGGTGATTTTATCGGTGCCTTAAGGGTGGTATTGAATTGATTTATATGGGCTTTGTTCTCGTCGACTACCACAGAGTCACATCGGGCTGTCGTCACAGAGCACGCAGAGGACGCGCAGAGAAGAGCAAAAATAAAAGCAAAAATAAAAGCAAAAAACAATATATCTGTTTGACATTGTTTGTCACTAAATACCCCCCAAACAAAACGCTTTTCCTCTGCGTTGCCTCTGCGTACTCTGTGGTAGTCGCAAAGAACAGCGCCAACAGCCTCACAGCCAGCAACGGCCTAGTAGCGCAGCGGTGCCCTTCGACGATAGGATCCCCAAAGATTCTCTGTGGTGAGCTGTTAGCAGCAGGAAATAACAGGGTAAGCAGCTAGCTGCTTTCGTTCCTTTCACCCAGTCACGGCAAAGCTTCACAAAGCCCCACGCTCAATCAACAGCTGATGTAATCGCGTGGCCATCTGCTCATATCCTTGCTGATTAAAATGCACCATATCTGATTTGAACGCCGGTGTACGTAACAAATCACTGACCAGTTCATCTGCAAAAACTAACTGATACTTTTCGGCCAACTCTTGATAGAGTGGGGCGGTATCTGAAAATAAACTTTTATTGGGCACACCAACCAACACTAAAGGAATACCTTTGCTCTGTGTCAACTCAATCATGCCCGCAAGGTTTTGTTTGGTCTGCTCTAAATTTAAATTGCGCAATATATCGTTGCCGCC
>JBLGCB010000350.1:0-7330 GCA_047617105.1 Phenylobacterium sp.
GTTTATTGGACAGTAATGCGGCTCCCCCACATCCATGTGGGTGAAATGTACTGACTGTGAATGATTACCCTATATGACGTTACTGAATATTAAGTGTGAACACCCCGCCCTTCCCCGATTTTACCCCACAACCACTCTAAACTCTGACTCATACTGACACAGTTCACCCAAAGCCGTGGTTGAGAAACCGCCATTGGCGAGTATGGCTTCAACCTGTTCGGTGGCATGGGGTTCAACGGCCACCAATAAACCGCCACTGGTTTGCGGATCACACAAATACTGCTTCTGCTGTTCTGTTAATGGCTGAGCCTTGTCACCATAACTCATAAAGTTGCGCTCAGTGCCGCCAGGCACACAACCTTGCTGGCGATACGCTTCAGCTTCAGCGACGAGGGGCACTTTAGACATGTCAATTTTGGCCATCAAATTACTGCCTTCACACACTTCGAGCAGATGGCCAAGCAGGCCAAATCCGGTTACATCCGTTAAGGCACAAACCCCCGCAACATCAGCGAGATCAACACCAATTTTGTTCATCTGGCACATCAGTGCTGTGGCGATGCCGTCATGTTGTGGTTGCAATTTTTTTTGCTTCTGTGCGGTGGTTAATATGCCGATGCCTAAAGGTTTGGTGAGATAAAGTTTGGCCCCCGCTTTGGCAGTATTGTTTTGTTTGAGTTTGTCTAACGACACTTCACCGGTCACCGCTAAACCAAAAATAGGCTCTTGTGAGTCGATGCTGTGGCCTCCTGCTAGCATAATACCGGCTTCAGCGCAGGCTTCTCGTCCGCCTTCAATCACTCTGGCCGCCACACTGGGTGGTAATTTGTCGACCGGCCAACCCAATATGGCAATGGCCATCAGCGGCTTGCCACCCATGGCATAGATATCACTGATGGCATTGGTCGCGGCAATGCGGCCAAAATCAAACGGGTCATCGACAATTGGCATAAAAAAATCGGTGGTACTGATAACCCCTCGCCCATCACCCATATCATAAACCGCGGCATCATCCCTGCTATGGTTACCCACCAGCAAACGAGGATCGTGTTTGTGTTCAATTGTAGTGTGCAATATTTGGTCAAGTACCTGTGGAGAAATTTTACAGCCACAACCAGCGCCGTGGCTATATTCTGTCAGTTTGTATGTCGTCATTATAAAAAGCCTTTTATTTGTGCATTGTTGATAACTTTAGTCGAGAACGGATAAAACGCGATAGCCCATCAGTGCAAATATTTAATCCCGCAGTGATGACTATCAATACCATGGCTCGATCCAGGCGGATTTCTTGTATGGCGCTGTCGATATAAAACCCCAGCGTGGTGATCCCCAAGATACCAAGGATCGCACTTTCCCGTTGAATGATTTCCCAGCGGTAAAACAGAAAAGCCAAAAATTGATTGTATACGTTCGGTAATACTTCATAACAATAGCGATTTATGCCAGTTGCGCTATCGGCTCGCAGTGGCAAAGCATCGGTGAAGCGCCCCACCAGATGGGCAATAATGGCACCGTTGTGTAATGCCAAAGCAAAAACTGCTGGCAACATTGAAGGCCCCCAGAGTATCAATAACACAAAGGCAACGATATATTCTGGTGTCGAACGGGTAATGACCAGCAGCAGATGGGCGAAGCTTCGTGGCAAGCGCGAAAAAAATAGCTTCGAAATAAAAGGAAAACTCAACAACGCAATTACGCCGGTCAACACCAGCGCCATCTGGGTCAGCAGTAAGGTATTGATCACCCCGGGAAAGACCTCATTGACAAACAATTGTTGAAACCATTGCCACAGCTCAAAGGGACCTTCACCCCGTCGTAACGGTAGTGGCACGATGTCTTCGGTGAAAAAACGACGGACATTGTCAAAGGCAATCACGCTGTCATTGGCGATAATAAATGGGGCGGCGAGGATATACACCAGTAGCAATTTGGGCCGTAACCAATAGTTAAGACCAGCAATAATAATATAAAACAGGATCAGCAAGGCCCAAACTTGTGGGTAATGCCCTTCCATAAATGCGGTGCTGAGATAATAACCCAGCGTTGGCAAACCAACGAACCCCAGAACGGTGCTCGAACGCAAACCACATTCCATGCGATATCGGGTATAAGTGACGAAGTGTTGCCATAAGTCTGGCAGCCGGGCATAAAAGAAGGCCGCTGTTTTACCGGCATCATGACGGATGGTGTCATAAGCGCGGCGATCACCCTCTTCGAGAATTTCGGCATACACTTTGGCAAATGTCGCGGCATAAGGCAGGCCGATAGCCAGCAATCCGGTTAACGGATGAAGACCAAATATTTGTAAGAAAATCAGCGCCCAAAATAATTCATGTACCGCCCTTATCGCAGCACAAAGGACTCTGATAACAGTCCAATGAAATAACTGTGCCAGTAAAAAACCAAGCACAGCACCGAATGAGACGCCCAGTACCGCAAAGGCTATGGTTTGCAGTAATGCTTGCAGCGGCGCTTCGATGTTGGCCATTGAAGGATTCAACAAGCCGTCAAACAGCAAGTTTAACTCCGCCATCGGATCGTAAGTGGTGATGCTCAAATCGGCAAATGGCAGGCAAATGGCGCCAATCAGCACAAACAGCCAGCTGACATGCCAGCGCCGGGAGCGATGAAAGTGAGTGATACTATTCACCATCACTATTCACCAAAAATATCAAGTAAGTCGGCGCATTGCAGGTTGTCTGTTGACGCATCAATGCTGATTCGCCCACCATCCAAACCAATAATGCGATCACAATGGTCAATCGCCAGACTGATATCATGCATCGCCATCACCACCGTTTCAAAACGCTGACACAATGCCTTCATCACCAGCCTAGATTGCTGTTCGTCCAATGATGAAACCGGTTCATCAGCGCACAAGATATCACCACCGCGCATCATCGCCCGACCAATGGCAGTACGCTGTTGCTGGCCACCAGACAGTTGGCCGACTGGCTCAAACAATTTGTCTGCCAATTGCACCGAGTGTAAAATTTGCGTCACCTGTTCGACTGGTTTTTGCAGCGGTTTGAGCAAATTCACCAAGTTATACCACAGCGGATTCTGCCCCAGTTGGCCCATATAAACATTGTGAAAAACCGACAGACTTTTCACCAGGCCATAGTCCTGAGGCACTAGGGCAATGTCGTGTGGTCTTTGCTGATACAGTAGGTTTAACAGGGTCGATTTTCCGGCCCCACTTCGACCAATGATAGCCACCTTTTGCCCACGAGGAATATGCAGGCAAATATCTGTTAGGGTCTGTTGTTGTTGATAGCTAACACAAGCTGATTCTAGCTTTAGCATTAGTCGAGCAAACCAATTTCTTTCGCGGTATCGACTATCGGCTGGTAATCATCATTATCAGCGCTGATAAAACGGCTGCGGGGAAAGGCTTTTAACAACTCGGGATCTTTCATCTCAAGCAGGGCTTTTTTAATCTGCGCTTTGAAACCAGCCCCCCACATAGCATCGACATCACCCCGCACGGTCCACTGATAGTCTGGGTAAGTTGGGGTTTTCCAGATGACGGAGACTTTGCTCGGATCTATTTGACCGCTTTTCACTTGTTGCTGCCACACCTTGTAGTTGGTTGCGCCGACCTGATAAGCACCGGTTTGCACCAGCGCAATGGTGCGCGAATGGTTACCGCTGAAGCCTACCTGTTTAAATGCTTGTTTTGGCGCTTGGCCAAAGTTTTCACGAATGTAATACTCCGGCATCAGACGACCCGAGGTTGACCCTTTAGAGCCGAAGGTAAAGGTTTTGCCTTTAATGCCGCTTGGAAAGTCTTTTGACAATTTTAGTCCAGTACTGTGATGGGCAATAAACCAGGTTTGAAACTCGGTGTCCTCAAACCCTTGGGCGATGGCTTGTGAACCCGGTACCAGTGCTCGGGCACGCACCCCAGACAGGCCACCAAACCAGGCCAGTTGCACCTGATTATTACGAAAGGCGGTGATGGCCGCGGCATAAGATTTTACTGGGATATATTTGACCTTGATGCCCAGTTTTGTTGATAAATATCCGGCCACCTTGGAAAAACGCTTGTTGAGTTGGGACTGATCTTGATCGGGGATCGCAGAAAAAGCCAGTGTATCGGGTTTGGCCATCGCAGTAGCAGACGCCACTGTTAATGCGAATAATAAGGTTAATCGTCTAGATATCATGAATATTCCTGTTTAGGGGGGTTAAATTTCATTAATAATGTGGCCCAAGCGTCTTTTTCTCGCTGGGGTAAAAATAAAAAACGTCTGCGCTGACATTGTTGCTGCAACTGCTGATAGAAATCCGGGTCGTTTTCAGCACGTTGTAATAGTGCAGCCAGCGCCTGCTCATCTTCTACCGGGTAATAACCGCCATAGTCTTTGCCCAATAATCCCACCGAACCTTCAATCTGTGAAGCAATCACTGGCACACCCGCAATCAGCGCTTCAGAAATCACATTGGCCCCGCCTTCCATCCGTGAAGGTAATACCAGCAAATTGGTGCGTTGATAAACCCGCCTGATTTGGTAATGAGCGACTTCTTGATGCCAAAAATAACGCGGATTTATCGCCATTTCAGCCTTGGCTTTGTCGGCCCACTCGGGCGAATGGGCTTGGCCATAATGATGCACTTGAATACGGCTGTTGGCAGGCAGGTAACGCGCCGCCAGCGCAGGACGCAACGGGTCTTTTACGTGGCGTAAATGGCCCAACACACTGACATGAAAGTAGCGTTGATAAGGATGTCTGGCGGATACCATTTGCGCCGACTGACAGATAACCTGCATTTTATGGCGCTGATCAGGCGGTAGAGTATTGCTGATAAGTTCATGCAGACCGACCAAGTGATCAGCCAGATGGATAGAGCGTAAAGTGGTTTCTCGGTGACTGTGAATATACTGGTAGCCATCGGTGCCAGTGATTGCCACGATGATGGGGCGTCCGGGATACGACTCGGCAAATAATTGTACTGCATCAGCACTGCGCCAGGCATGTAGGGCAATCATCAGGTCAGCATCGTATCCATCATACTTGGTCACCATATGGACACTATGACCGAGAGATTTGAAGATATTTGCCCAACGAGTGGCTGTCGCCCGGTTGCCTGCTCTTGATTTGGGCAGCGCAGGCGTAATAACAACAATACGCATTATTAATTGATTCTTTTGATTGCGCCAGTTTGATGCACAGTATAGCAGAATTTAAATCAGTGACATTACTTTGTCGGCATGGAACAATGCGTTTTTAAACCACTTTCAATAGAGGTTCCCTTGGCTAAACTCAATTCGATGGTTATCGCCGCGCAGGCTCAAGAAGCACACCAAAGAACCCTAGCACTGATCAACGGTTTATCAGCAGAGCAACTCATGGGGCCTCAGTTGGCGACGGTGAATCCGTTGCGCTGGGAGGTGGGTCATGCGGCTTACTTCTATGAATATTGGCTATTACAGCAGCACTTAAAACAAGCCCCAGTACGCCCTGATAGTGACAGTTTGTATGACTCGATTAATATTGCCCACGATGACCGCTGGGATTTACCCTTGCCCGATATGCAACAGACCCAACAATATATGCAAACGGTGCTGAATAATATCAAGCACTGTTTGGCCGACGGGGTTGACCCGCATAGAGATTACCTAGCGCAATACGCGGTATTTCATCAGGACATGCACAATGAGGCTTACACTTATACCCGTCAGACCCATGGTTATCCGCCACCTTTAATCGGCAAGCCATTGGCAGATATTGCCAACTCAGATAAAGATATTAGTGGTGATGTATTAATCCCCGCTGGGACATGGATGCTGGGCGCAGACAAGCACAGCGATTTTGTTTTTGATAATGAAAAATGGGCTCACCCTATTGAATTGGCTGCTTTTTCTATTGCCCGTACCGCAGTCAGTAATGGTGATTTCTTGGCGTTTGTCGAAGCGGGTGGTTACACCGATAAAAAGTACTGGGCTAAAGAAGGTTGGCAATGGCTGCAAGATTGTGGACTTAAACAGCCTGTTTATTGGCGTAAAAACGGCGCTAGCTGGCAACAAAGGCAGTTCGATCAGTGGTTTGATTTAAAGCTTGATGCGGCATTGATTCATGTTTGTTGGCATGAGGCTCAGGCCTATTGCGTTTGGGCCAAACGACGATTACCCACCGAGGCTGAGTGGGAAGCCGCGGCGGCTGGTATGCCCAGCAGTGATGGCAAATCGTTATCGGCCAATAAACGTCACTATCCATGGGGTGATGCAGCGCCTGATGAGGCAGTGGCCAACCTCGACGGTTATGCCTTGGGCACTGTTGATGTCGGGGCTTATGCTGCCGGTGACAGTGCGTTTGGTTGTCGACAAATGCTCGGTAATGTATGGGAGTGGACACAAGATGTATTTCAGCCCTACCCTGGTTTTGTTGCCGATATGTACCAAGATTACTCTGAGCCATTATTTGGCCATACCCGAGTATTACGTGGCGGCGCATGGACCACCCGCTCACGGATGATCCGCAATACTTGGCGCACCTATTATGGTGCTGATCGCAATGATGTCTTCGCCGGTTTTCGTACTTGTTCTCTGAACAATTACAAATAATTTAAAAGAACAAAGGAAGGTAACGTGAACAAAAAAAATATCCATTTTCATGACTTTCATTCGGGTCACTGTGACTTTGCCCAGAGTATCTTAAAAAGCCTCGGCACCAAACCGGCGACCATCGCGCCGAAGTTCTTTTACGACAGCCAGGGGGCCCAGTTATTTGATGCCATCACCGAATTGCCGGAGTATTACCAGACCCGAACCGAGATGGCGATTTTGTCGGCCAATGTTGATCAGATCGCCAGCCAAGTAGGCACCGGCAGTGTGTTGATTGAACCCGGTGGCGGCAATTGCGCAAAAATACATATCTTGCTGGATGGCTTAAAACCAGACGTTTATATCCCCATGGATATCGCCAAAGAGCATCTTCGTCAGTCATCACAAGAATTGGCGCTCGCTTTTGGCTGGTTAGAGATTCATGCCACTTGTATCGACTATAGCGATGAAATGCGCCTGCCACCCTTTGACTCCTCTTTTGATAAGAAGGGCCACCGGGTGGTATTTTTTCCCGGCTCGACGATTGGCAATTTCACCCCTCAAGAATCCATTGATTTTTTGTCGTCTATCGCCCAAATGATTGGCCCAGATGGCTATTTGCTGATTGGTGTTGATTTGAAAAAAGATAAAGCCATGCTCGAAGCGGCTTATGACGATGCTGCTGGCATAACCGCTCGCTTTAACCTCAATCTATTGACCCGCATTAACCGGGAGCTTGGTGGCAATTTTGACCTTGATGCTTGGCAACACAAAGCGTTGTAT
>JBLGCB010000351.1:0-7302 GCA_047617105.1 Phenylobacterium sp.
TTTTGGCCCTTTCTTCTGTTATTGCATCCCACCTTTAATCCGAACATTATCACAAACAAAACGTATAGCACCCTTTCTTCGTTCAATCATCTGTGGGAATACCAAGTGCTGAGGCAGGGCTTTAAGTACTTGTTTTCTGAAGCGATAAATCTGCATATTGATATGGATTTCATCTAAATTCAGCATTTTAATCAATGCATCTTTTTCTATCCAACCTTGCTCCATGGTGGTAAAACCCTCTGCTTTATCTTCAAGGTATTTTCGTGCCAACAGCAGTAATAAGTAGTGGTGATTTCTTTCGCCTAAATCAAACTGTTGACTGTCCATGGTCAGGACGATTGAAACATGTTCTTCGTCCTGACTGGCGGCGAAATCAATCGCTAGCTCGGATATACCACTGGCCTGCGCTTCAATCTGGATGGTTTCATCGCAGCCAGAGGCTTCAACAAAGCGCCAAAACATCCCCGGGATGCCCACTTTATTGCCATCCAGTAACATTGAAGTGCCCATTTCATTTTCACAAAACCAGTGACCGTCCGGCGACAAATAAAGGGTAATTTGTGGTGATTCTTCACTGGGCAATACCACAATACCTTCCAGTACAATCATCGAAGCCCCAGCGGTGAGTGGCACCAACATGCTTTTTGGTGGACTGATATCTTGCATTTCCCAGGTACCCGCATTTGGGTTGGCAAAATTGATTTTATCTGTGGGGTTGAGTGTTTGGCTGGTATTTGGCTGTAATCGAGTATCGTTGACCCAGGTGCCATTACTGCTGTTATCTTGGATTGACCAAGATTCGCCATCCCATGAAATGGTGGCATGAACCCGTGAGGCTTTGGGGTTGTTTAAAATGGTATTACATGACTGAGGGTGGCGACCAACAAGGTGCAGTGCCAGCAGATTGGTTTGTTCATTATTTTCAAGATTGAGTAAAGTCGCCATGATGGTTTCTCTTTATATGTCTATCGTTTTAGGGTTGGTCATTACTTTTTCCACTCGCTTTAATCTGGCAGTTTGATGGTTCTGCTTCCCCTTTGTTGACCATTCATACTCATTGTGCACAGGTCGAGCGCTTTAGTCCAGATTGTTCCTGTTAGCGTTGGTTTTATTCAGGTAATTAGGTCCTTACTTTTGTTCCAGTCAACGAACACCTCGTTATATTGCGGTTATAACTGGTTATATCCGGTTATACACCTGCTTTGCCAATGTCATTAAAATAGTTGACAAGTTCTCAACATCTGACGACTTAACTTCATTGTTGATTGAGCCGAAATAAAATCAATCATGGTTTTATGCTCAAAACTCAGGTGTTTGGCGCTTATTAAACGTGTTTTTTCTGGGTTAATCACACATTGGATGTAGAACCCGTTAACAGTATAAAAGGTAATCGATATGAGAAATTCCAATCAAACTTTAATGACCTCTATTATCCTGGCTTTGGCCATGTTCACTGGTAATGCCGCCCATGCTTATAGTGTTGAGACTTTTGATTCTGAAGGTCGGCAGTATGTCGCTTTTTCTGAGGGCAGCTCAGGTGAGACAGAACCGCCGTATGTGGCGTTTTCTGAGGGCAGCTCAGGTGAGACAGAACCGCCGTATGTGGCGTTTTCTGAGGGCAGTTCAGGTGAAACTGAGCCTCCGTATGTTGCTTTCTCAGAAGGCAGCTCAGGTGAGACAGAACCGCCATATGTTGTTTCTTAAGTTGGATTAGAGAAGGATGCGCGAAAGGTAGGCCACAAGGACGTTGGCCTCACACAGGTTGTTGCTTTAGCTGAGCCTGTAAACATACCCCCGCCTTATTTTAGCGGTAATCTCAGCAAAAACAGGGTGCCCACGCCCAATTGGGATTCTACACTCAACTCACCATCATGTTTTTGCACAATGCCATACGAAATTGATAATCCTAGCCCAGTGCCTTTGCCGACACCTTTAGTGGTATAAAAAGGTTCAAACAATTTGTGTTGAGTTTCTTCAGTCATGCCCCCGCCGTTGTCTTGGATTGAAATCTCCACCATTTTGCCATCGGTGTTATCCACGACCTTGCAGCCAATGACAATTTGTCCTTTTTCGGCATGTCCGGCACTGATGGCTAAGTCTTGTTGGTGGCTTTGAATGGCATCACAGGCATTGACGATTAAATTCATAAAGACCTGATTGAGCTGGGCCGGGTAGCACTCTATTTCAGGTGTGGCATCAAATTGGGTGATAAATTCAGTGACTTCCATAAATTGGGTTTGCACCAATTTGATGGTGGATTGCAGCAGGTCGGTGATTTTGACCACGCGTTGATCGGTAGTATCCAGCTGAGTAAAGGCCCTTAAGTCTTGCACGATAACCTTAATCCGCTCGGTGCCATTTTTAATGGTGTCGAGGTGATCATAAAGTGGTTTGAATTGCTCAATAAAGGTGGCAAGAATTTCATCATCGGCTTTATCGCCTCCAGCCAGTTCAAACAAAAATTGTTGAAACTTTTTCAGATCAGATTCAAGGTTGTGGCTGCTGGCATGGACAAAATTGGTCGGATTATTGATTTCATGGGCCACCCCTGCGGTGAGTGTGCCCAGCGAGGCCATTTTTTCGGCTTGCAGCAGCTGTTGCTGAGTGTTGACGATTTCATGGTTTTTTTGTTCAATTTGACGGTAGGCATTGGCGTTATCCAGGGCAATGGCAGTGGTTGAGGCCAGGGTCTGAATGGTCTTTTGTTGATGTTCGTTATAGGCATTCCTTTGGTAGCTTTGTACCGTCAACACCCCAATAATTCGCTCGCCAACCAGCAATGGCCAATACATCACTGAATTGACCCATTTTCCGACGGTTGGTTTTGGTAGCGGCATATCACCAAACCAGATCGAAAAGTCCTCGCTAAAGTCATTGGTGACCAGCGGCTTTTTATGTTCAACACACCATACTGCTGGTCTGTTTTTTTCATCCATGGTGTTAAAATGCTCTGGTAAATGTTCACCCGCTTCTATCGCCAATTTAAAGGCAATCCGCTGATGTTCGGGTTCATAAAGGCCAATCCAAAAAACATCAACATTCATCAGTGCTTTAATATGGTGATATACGGTGTTGAGCAATTGGTTCATATCCAGTGTCCCGCTGATTTCGCTGGAAATTTCACTTAAGGTGGTGATTTGCTGATTTGATTTTAATAGGTCTTCAGTTCGTTCATTGACCTTGCCTTCGAGATTACGATGAATATCTAAAAATTTCAGATGCGTTTCAACCCGGGTCAATAATTCTTGTTTGCTCACGGGTTTGCTGAGGTAATCATTGGCCCCGGCGGCAAAACTTTCCATCATATCAGCGACCTGATTTTTCGCGGTTAAAAATATGATAGGCAAGTCATTGAGCGGGTAAGCTTCACGTAGTTGCTTGCAAACGTCATAACCAGAGACTTTGGGCATCATCACATCAAGTAAAATTAGGTCAAACGGCCCGTTTTCGGCAATGGCTTCAAGGGCTTGTTCGCCGCCGGAGGCTTCAATGAGTTGGTAATTTTTGCGTGCCAGGTGATTGTGTAAAACCTGACGGTTAACGGGTTCATCATCAACCAATAAAATACGGAATTGGTGACCATCATGACTGGTTTGTGGTATTTCGTGATCTTCTTCGTCGAGCAGGTGGAGCCGAGAGAGCGTTGGGCAATCTATTGTTTCGGCGACCTGATTGGTCATCGGCAAAGTAAAAGCAAAGGTGGCACCTTTGCCCAACTCGGATTCAACCCAAAGGGTGCCTTGGTGTAATTCTACCAACTGTTTGCTCACCGATAGACCGAGACCGGTGCCACTATAACCCCGTTCTGACTCGCCTTCGATTTGTTCGAAGGAGTCAAAGATGCTGGCAAATTTGTCTTCAGCGATACCGATGCCAGTGTCATTAATGCTGATGGTTAACTGGTTGTCGGTGACCTCAGCGAATACCGTGACTTGACCTGCCTCGGTAAACTTGATGGCATTGCCAATGAGGTTATGGAGAATTTGTTGTAAGCGGTTTTCGTCGGCTAGGGCGGCGGGCAGGTCGGTGGCCACAGAATTGATTAACTCAAGGTTTTTGTCGATAAGCAGGGGTCTTGATAAGACCAGCACCATTTCGACCAAGCTGTGCAAGTCTACCGGGCGAGAGGTTAACATTAGGTGATGGTTTTTCAGTTTAGAGAAATCGAGGATATCATTGACCAAATTTGACAGCCGTTTGCCGCTGGAGACCACCATCGCGAGGTCTTTGTTGACGCCGTTATCCAGCGGGCCTCGGGCACCATCTATCAGTGATTCGGCCAGACCTATAATGCCATTGAGCGGGGTTCGTAATTCATGAGAGGTATTGGCCAAAAACTCGTTTTTAAGCTGATCTAACTGCTTAAGTTTAACGATAACAGAACGCTCATATAGCACTTTTTGACGCTGAATAATGACAAAAGCAACAATCACTAGCGTGGCCAGCAAGGTATAAATCGTATAGGCCCACCAGGTACGCCAAGGGGCAGGTTGAATGGTCAGTGCGATTTGACGGACCTTGTCACTGAATATTCCTTCATGATTGCTGGCTTTGAGCTTAAAAACGTAATCACCTGCGGCTAAATTGGTAAAGGTGGCGCGACGGTTGTCAGCGGCTGTCTTGATCCACTGCTCATGAAATCCTTCAAGTTTATAGTGGTATTGATTACCTCTTGGATTGACGTAATGTAGGGCGGCAAATTCAAAAGACAGGATATTGTCTGTGTGGCTCAGGGTTAAAGATGAGGTGTGATTAATCACCTGGCTTAACGGTGATGGCTGTTTTTTGCTGGCCACGGCCACACTTTCATTCAGCAGGCGGAAATCGGTGAAGACCACGGCAGGTGGCTCAGTGGGCAAGATCACCTTATCAGGGTAAAAGCTGCAATAACCGCGACTACTACCAAAAAATAGCTGGCCATCTGAGGCCTGAAAAAAAGCGCCCTGATTGGTGCCAATACAACCCGCCTGAATACCGATATGATTTTTAATCTTGACTGGTTTTAGGGTCGTCGATTGAGGTTCAAACAAGCTGATACCATCGAGCAAACCGAGCCATAGCCGACCGTTTTTATCACTCATCACCGCCTGCACCCGGTCGTTGGATAAACCGTCTTTTGCCCGGATATGACTAAATGTTTTGCTGGCCAGATCAAATCGATTTAAACCGCGATGGGTACCCAGCCAGAATATGCCCTGAGGGTCTTGGTCAATGGAAGTGACGGTATTGTGGCTGATACTGTTGGGGTTGTTGGGATTGTGGTTATAGCGGGTGAAGGTGTTGCTTTGGTGATTAAATTGATTGAGTCCGCCACCATTGGTGCCCACCCATAGGGTGCCATCTTGCGCTGAGTACAGGGTATTAATGGTATTATGACCGATGCTGGTGGCTGAATCCTGGCTATGGTGATAGCGGGTAAATCCATTTGATGCGGGGTTAAATCGGTTTAATCCATTGCTGGTGCCGACCCAAAGCTGGCCTTTACTGTCTTCATGAATCGCCAATACTCGGTTATCACTGAGGCTATGGGGATTATTGGCGTGATGTTGGTAGCGAACAAAAGTATTGTTGTGGTGGTTAAAACGGTTAAGTCCCAAGTCAGTGCCTGCCCATAAGGTGCCCGTTGAGTCTTTGAATAGAGATTTTACGGTGTTGTCACTCAGACTGTTTAGGTTATCGGGGTCATGTTGATAGTGCTGAAATTGCGCTGTGGTTGGGTTATAGCGGTTCAGGCCGGATGTTGTTGCTACCCACAGTGTGGCCTGTTGGTCGCTTGCTTTGAGTATGGCGCGTACCGGGCCCTTGCTTAAGCCCTTGCTTTTGGCACTGTTATGCTTGGCACTGTTATGTTTGGTATAGCCAAAACGTTCGCTGGCCGGGTCGAAGGTGGCCAGGCCGCCACCATAAAAACCAAGCCAGATTAGACCACTGCGGTCTTGGGTGATGGATACCACCTTGTTATTGGTCAAACTATACTCGTCTTGAGGATTATTTTGATAATGATCGAAATGCTTATTCAGTGGATTAGTGCTTAGATTTAGGCGGTTTAAACCACCCCCGGTGGTGCCCACCCACAGTGAACCAGCTTTATCTTCGAAGATTGACCAAACCTGATCATTGCTTAGGCTTTGCTGCTCATTGGGGTCATGCTGATAGCGGATAAAAGCCCCGGTTTTGTTATCTAAGCGATTCAAACCGCCGCCCCGGGTGCCGACCCACAGGGTGCCATTGCTGTCTTGGTGCAAGGCATACACTTTATCATGGCTCAGACTTTGTCGGTTATTAGGGTTATGTTGATAACGTTTAAATTGACCCGTCTTTGGATCTAAGCGGTTCAGGCCGCCATCGCGAGTACCGAGCCATAAAAAACCTTCGGTGCTTTGCAATACGGTGTAGATATGGTTGTCGCTAAGACTCTGTGGGTTTGATGGGGTGTTAAGCAGGTGGGTAAAAGAGTTGTCGCTACGGTCAAATCGATTCAGTCCGCCGCCGAGTGTGGCTATCCAGAGGTGACCTTGTTGACCTTCAGTGATGGCCATCACGGCATCACTGCTGACACTATTATTGTTTTGCGCATCATGACGGTAGTGGGTAAATGTTTCGGTTTTTGGCTGATATTGAGCAAATCCAGCATTCCAAATAGATACCCAAATATGCCCCTGACTATCCTGGAAAAGGTGTTGAATATAGTTGCCTGCCAAAGAGCCGCTATCTTCAGGGTCATGTTTAAATGCCTTAAATTCATAGCCATTAAAACGATATAAACCATCCTGGGTGCCGACCCAGATGTAACCTTGACGGTCTTGCAACACCTTCATGGCAAAGCTATTGCCCAATCCCAGCGTTTCTGGGTATCGCTTAAAATTGAACACCGCTGGTGTGGCCAACGCGTGGGAGGCATAAAAACCGCTCAGGGTTAACACTGTGAGTAAAATCACCTGACCGAGCAGTAATTTAAGTGTTTGTTTCATTGGCATTTTGTTGATTGATGTATTTGATTTAAGCATAGCATATAGCGTTATACATAGATGGGGGGAAATGGTGAATGTTGCAGTGTTTTAGTAGGCGTTATAAATCGGTTATCGTTTGTTATATCCGGTTATAGATACTATTTAGCACAACCGTTAAAGTGACTAGGCAAGTTAAGTTAAGTAACAGGAGAAACATATTATGAGCAGTGTCATACATTTAACACCAGCCCAATGGGGTGATTATCATCAGGGATTAAGCCGCGCAGTGCGTTAATTGTTGTTGTTATACTCAATATTATGTGACCAGCGGGCCAGGCAAAAGATTATTTTC
>JBLGCB010000352.1:0-7282 GCA_047617105.1 Phenylobacterium sp.
GAATACACTGCCAATATATGAGGGTTTTCTAAACCCTCATATCCCTCCACCAAGTTGTGTTTTAATCGCTCACCGTTAAACTATGCGCCGGATAATCGTTGGCCGTATTTAATGGCGAGTTGTATGTCAAATCCCGCCAATCAACAAGATTATTCGCAATAACCACGACCACCAATCAGGTTTGATTAATAGGTTTAATCGCCTGTGTCACACCGAGTTGGACGACTTTAAACGTTATTACCAACAGGCCTTTATGGCAGGAAAGGGACGTTAAGTCACAAGCTCAAATTCTTGTCCACCTTGCCAAACACACCTTGCATTGTGTACAATAAAAATAATTATTCACAATGGTTAACGATCCGTATCGTGACAATGATGGCAAGTTTTTAATGACCTTTCGTGCGCCCCTATATAATGATAATAGTGACGCTAGCGGTGAAAAGAAACTGATAGGCACGGTTGGGTTAGATCTCGATTTACAAGAGGTTAATCAACAACTGGCTAGCTTGCAAAGTAGTTATCCTGGTTTGGCGGTTTTTATCGTCAGTGACAGTGGTTTGATGGTCAGCTTTCCTGATATGCAAAAACAGATGCAAAAAAAGGGCGTTGATGTGCTTAAAACTAGCCAAATCGATCAGGTATATGCTGAGCATGGTGCTAAAGATTTTGGTCAATTATGGCAAGGTTTTACTGCCAACGGCCAAATGGAGCACACCTTGACATGGAAGAATGAGCGCCATCGGGTATTTATGCGCAAGTACGACAAACAGGTGCCCGAGGTCCATTGGAGCATTGCGGTGATGTTACCCCAGCACGCCATTGATGCTGCCGTGGAAGCACAAGTGATCGACAGCATTTGGACCCTGTTAATCTTCACCGTTGCATTGGGGTTATTTGTTTGGTGGTACACCCGGTGGCAGCTTAAACCGTTAAGCGAAGTTCAAGATGCGATGGTCGATATCAGCCAAGGCAGCGCAGATTTGACTAAGCGAATCAATATCAAACGCGCCGACGAAATTGGCCAATTATCGCAATCTTTTAATGCCTTTGTGCAAAAAATTCAAACTTTGGTCGCTAGGGCGTGTTAACGTTTCATATATAGTACTGCTGAGAACCATTTTGTTCACTAACAAGGCACTGGGAGAGACTAATAGTTATTCTATTTAAACGAGCTGTAACGCCGTTAGAGGGCAAAATGGACTCAGCCCTTCGGGGAGTGGCTGAAAAAGCCTCATTCAGCGTTGCAACTCACTCATTTAGAACAACTAAACATCAATCGTTGCGCCTTGACTGAGGCATTTTCAGTCACTCCAGTACTATATGTGAAACGTCAACACGCCCTTGCTCAAGCGAGGTCGCCAATCAAATTAACAGCCAAGCCTTGGGGGCACTTGAATCAACCCATGAAGCGAAGGTATTGGTTGAACAACAAAAAAGTCAACTGGTCAGTGTCTCTAGTGCATCGACTCAAATGGATCAATCTGCCAAATACGTGGCTGAACGCGCCGAAAATGTATCGAGCATTGCCTCGTCTACCAGAGATGGTGTGGCCTCAGGTGTTAACAGAATCCAACAAGCGGGTGAACAAATGTCACATATGGCCCAGCAAACGGCCGCAACGACTGATGTGATCCATGAGCTTGAAGGTGAAACCGTCAATATTGGTGAGGTTGTTGAAGTGATCCGCTCGATTGCCGATCAAACCAATCTATTGGCCTTAAATGCTGCTATTGAGGCAGCACGGGCCGGTGAGCAAGGACGGGGTTTTGCTGTCGTGGCTGACGAGGTCAGAAACCTTGCCTCACGAACTCAAGAGTCCACTGGCCATATTCATAAAATCGTCGAAAAACTACAATCAAGAGCGCAAAATGCGGTTGAAGCGATGACCCAAAGTCAAAATGAAGCGCAGCAGTGTATGTCTTATACCCTAGAAACCTTGCCTGTTTTTAAAGATATTTTGGTTTCGATGACTGACCTCGAACATCATATGGTGGAAATTTCATCCAGTATTGGCCAGCAATCTGATACCACCGCACAAATGAATCAATTGATTGTGGCCATTGACGCCAATGCGACAAAAACCGTCGATAAGTCGGTTGACTTGTCTTATCGAACTCAGGTGACAGAGGAGAAGTCTGAAGCATTGTTGAAAAGTTTGGCGCAGTTTAAGTTTTAGTTTCATTTTGTGCTGCTTGAGAATAAGGGGGTAGGCGCTTACAATACGCCCTAGGACTCTTTATTATTATTTAGGATTAATCACATATGAAAAAATTACTTGTCGTACTTGCTGCTGTTTTTTGCCCAATCTCTTACACTTATGCTGGCGGACCAGCGAACTACGATGTCGTTGCTGTAGGTTGTATGCCTCAGGGGACCTGTTATATACAAATCGCCCAGCCAGCGGAACATACGAGTTGTACGCTTAAGAATCAAATTCGGTTTGACATTACCTTGCCTGGTTCGCAGGCTCAGTATTCGGCAGCATTATCGGCGCTTATGGCGGGAAAGCAAATTAATGCTAATTTAACCGATACCTGCATAGACAATTTTCCTGTTCCAGACTGGCTACAGGTGAATAAATAGCTTTCGTTGGCATTGAAGCTGTTTTAATTGACTAAATCTAAAGCACTGTCCAAGGTTAATTGCGCTTTTTCTAATAATAACTCGCCTTTGTCTGTTAATGTCATGCCCTTATTAGAGCGAAGAAAAAGCGGTGTCGCGAGTTCTTCTTCAAGGGTTTTAATATGTGCGCTTATTGCTGGCGGCGTGGTATATAACCGCTTGGCCGCTTGGGTTAAGTTACCAGTTTGAGCCACTGCGACAAATGAACGTAAATGATAAAATTCCAATGTTGATTCCCCAGTTGTGACAATATTTTAAAATATATATGCTCATTATATTCACTGCTTGAACATAGCACCATTCATCAATGATGAACACCAGCTTCAGTAATAATGAATTTTCAAAACGGGTGAATGACGATACATTAGTGGCATAGAATTTTATCACCACACTCTTTACCACTACACAGGGAAATCAATATGACACACTCTTCAAATGCTTTTGCTTATGATGCCGCACCAAGTGAGCAGGCAAGCCATTTTTTTAGCCAAAAACTGGCCAATGAAACCGATTGTTCAGATGTTTACGCAGATATAAAAGCAGACAATAAAGACTATATTTTGCTAGATGTTCGTTCTAGGGAAGCTTTTGACAAAAGCCATGCAATCACTGCGGTGAGTATGCCACATAGTGAGATTAACGCTGAATCATTTGGCAAATACGATAAAGAGACACGATTTGTGGTCTATTGTTGGGGGCCTGGTTGCAACGGCGCAAGCAAAGCAGGACTCAAAATTTCCAGCTTGGGTTTTGCGGTGAAAGAAATGATTGGTGGTATTCACTATTGGGAAGATTTTGAACGTTACCCTGTCAACCGTCGGGTGACTGAAGTGCAAAAATAGCGTTTTTTCTGGGATTTTTAGGATTGATGAAAAATATTATTACTGAAACAATAAAACCCGGTTGGAAGCCGGGTTTTATTGTTTTGCCGCAAGCGGCGGGTCGAGAACCTTCCTCCTGAACACCCCAACTCTAAACCTTATGCTTACTCAGGTCAAGTAAAAAAATTCCAGGAAACCAGGCCAAATAGAGATTGTGTCTTTCTGCCATTCATTGTTACAATGAGTTCTGTTCTGTAAGAATTACTTGGTACCCGATGGGCTACAAAGAGCCTTTTGCTTTTTCAAAAGGCTTTTAAACCCTCGGCTTATTGGTGTGGAAACCGTAAGATACTCAACCCATAGGGGCGAGTACTTTCCTTCTGAACAGAGGGCAAACCAGATAACCGAGGTATTAAAAGTGTTTTTCAGGTTGTCTCGACCCCGATAAAACGGGGTTACAATTGTCATACATCCCCCGAAATGTCGGACCATCGCAATTGCATTCAACCATCCTTGGTTGAAACATGTAATGATTGAACTTATCGCATTAATTGCGGCAGTGTTGCAAATCATTGTTCTGGTTAGGGAACTGATTATTAGCGAACGCAATGAACGTAAAAAGCGTAAAGATGATGAGAAGTAAACCAGCTAAAACGTGACGTACTAAAAGCGAGTGGGTGCCAGCCCACTCGCTTTTGATAACGTTTAAAATACTGATAAATATGTAAGAGTTTTATCTGAGTACAGCTTTAATACGCGTTAAATGTTACTACCCCCCTTATTGCTCATCAACCTCTCTGACCAGTAAAAACAATTGCATGACCATATTGAAATCAAAAGCACTTTCATAGATTATGTTGGTACTATAAAGGCTAATGCCAGCTTTCCTGCATGTCAGTGCGGTTGGATTAGCATAATAATCAATGAATTTAGCTTCAAGGAGTTTTTAATGGGTGAATTTGCGATGGGGGTGATTGCCTCACTGGTTGCTGCTGCGATTCAATCTCAGGTTGATATGAATTCGGTATCATCAACGTATTCGACAATGGCTTGATGCGCATTTAATTGCTTTTATCTTTGACGGTTTTGATGAAGTACTCAAAGAGCATCGGCAAGGGGTATTAGAGTGGATTAGTGAATTGCAATCTTATGCTCATGGCTGCTCTGTATTATTGACCTCACGACCGCTAACCACTGAACATTTGAATGAACTCGATGATAAATGGACCAAATGGCAATTAGAACCTTTTAATGAACAAAGAATTATTGATTATATTGGTAGATGGTATGCGCATACGCCACTGGTGATTGATCATGATGATCGTGCCGTTGATGTTCAGGGCTTGGCTAAAGGCTGGTTTTCAGATCCTGTGGTTGGCCCGCTGACAAGCAACCCATTGTTATTGGCAACATTGTTAATGGTGCATCATTTGGATGGCAGTTTGCCTAATGGTCGCTCTTTGTTATATAAAAGATATGTTGAAGGGATGTTGGGTTTGTGGGATGACCGCCGCCAGGTTTCTGCAACTGATGTTAGCCTTAGCCTTGAACAAAAGCGCCAGGTCTTACGCCAGTTTGCGTTACATCTGCAATTAACAGGACAAGACAGTATTGAAGAAGTGGATACCATCGCCGTATTTAACAAAGTCTGTGAAAACATGAACCTGCCAATGACAGGGCAAGAGGTTATTGCGTTACTGAGAGAGCGCTCGGGTCTTATTGTTGGACCCGGCATGTATAGTTTTATTCATAAAACGGTGGGTGAGTATTTGGTTGCTGATTGTGTGGTGCAAGGCGACCAGAAAGACGCATCAGGTAACAGGCTTGACCGCATGAGACTGCTTGAGCATCGTGATGATGACCGATGGAATGCGGTTATTTTTCTCTGGGCTGGATTGGCGCCCATTGCAGATGTTGAATCGTTTATTTACAACTGTATTGATGTGCAAAATTTCGCCTTGGGTTATGGCATTCTTGCTGATCAATATGACAAGTTTTCTGTTGAAGTGCGTAGGGCGATATTGCTTGAGTTGTGTGGTGATAAGTGTGAGTCGATTGAGTTTGATAGTCTATATAGTTGGGGAGTTGGAGGACCCAGTTCCCTTAGTGGATTGTTGGCTGCTTTTGATTACAGCATTCGAACCTTAGGAGATTACATTTATTTAAGCTCTTTGGCCCAAAGAGCTGTTATGGATGGGACGTTGTGTTGGGATAATGTCGCGAATTCTAAAGAGAAGGTTAAGAATTTCTGGTGGATGAGCTGTGCAATATCACCTAAAGATTTGGTATCGTGGAAAAATTGTTTTATTGCTGAACCACCTGCGGCAAGTACTCCCGAAATGTGGCGATACTGGGTGCTTGAGTGGGCATTTTTTAGCTCTTATTTTTATTCGGTCAAAACTTTGGAGGATGTTTTTGCATTTGTTAATAGTTATTATGAATTAACCTCTGGTGCTAGCGATTACTTTCAATTAGCCATTATTTCTAGCATAAGCAGACTTGGGGTTAGTCTTGCGGATGATCAAGTGGAGTTTTTTTATAGATTACTTGTTGATGGTCGATACTCACAAGTACAGTCTTCTTGGTTAGCGGGGACATGTAAGTGGACACCAAGGTTTGGTGGCAAAAACATAGATCTCCTACTCGATTTTAAAACCACTATTGAAAAATCACGCGAAGACGGTATTTTGCAAGATGAGGTTTTATACCAAGAGGTAAAGAAAAAAATCAATACACTGATAGCCCTGAGAGACAGTATGCCAAGTGAAGTTATCACTGAGCCTCTTGATGGTGGGGAGCGTGACTAAAGTCCTGCCTGACATATGCCCAGAAACAACAAAACCCGGTTGGCTACCGGGTTTTGTTGTTTTGCCGCAAGCGGCGATGCGTCGAGACGCACTCTACTGAACAACTCAACTCTAAACCCTATGAATACTTAGGTCAAGTAAAAAATCCTAGAAACCAGGCCAAATAGGGATTGTTTTCTTCAGTCGTTCATTGATACAATGTAAATCTATTCTGTAGGATCTACTTGCAACCCGATGGGCTACAAAGAACCTTTTATTTATCTCTAAAAGGCTTTTAAACCCTCGGATTACGGTGTGGCAATCGTAAGGCATTCAGTCCAAAGGGGCGAGACGCACTCTACTGAATAGAGAGAAAACCAGATAACCGAGGTATTCAAAGTGTTTTTCAGGTTGTCTCAACCCCGATAAGACGGGGTAGGCGTAATGATTGAACTTATCGCATTAATGGCGGCAGTGTTGCAAATCATTGTTTTGGTTAGGGAACTGATTATTAGCGAACGCAATGAACGTAAAAAGCGTAAAGATGATGAGAAGTAAACCAGTTAAAACGTGACGTACTAAAGGTAGGTGGGTGCCAACCCACCTACCTTTGATAACGTTATAACTAACTTCTTCGAAGATCAAAGCTTTGCTACTCCACAACCAAACTATACGTCTTACTCTGGTCATTCATCGCAATAAGATAACTCCCTGTCACAGTGGTATAAATATCAGCACCCGTCTGCTCCAGCGTACCATTGGCACCACTTGTACCTCCATCTTCACTAGCACCATAGTTCTCACTCCAGGTCACTTTATGTTGTTCGGCTGTTTCAGGGTTAATGTACTGGTGCGGTGGGGGAAAGACCAACCATGATCCCAATGGCCAGCGATGATAGCGTTGTCTTTAAACGCCGATTAGATTGGTTTGTCAGTTGTATAGTCATGGGAGACCTTGATTGTTGTCTTGTTTAAGGTCTTTACTATTATTGTTTTTATCAAAACTCTATCGTTCATTTGGGCGTTCATTTGAGCTAACGATGATCTTTATAT
>JBLGCB010000353.1:0-7275 GCA_047617105.1 Phenylobacterium sp.
CATTGAAATCGACAATTGTCTTGTATGGTCCGACACTTCGGTGGTCTGGCCATCAGAACTTTCCTTGTAGCTCTATGTGATTAATACCAGCGTAGAACAAACCCGCAGGTTTGTCTAATTTTCAACCTTTATATGTGGCTGCTCGATGCTACTCCTCGCTTAAACAACTTTAAAGATGAAATAAAGGATTTTTTCTTAAAGCCGCTTTAACATTTTTGAATAAACGTCACTATCTCTTTTACCTACACTAAGTGCAGTAACAATTAACGCATTATCATTTACATGATAGGTCAATCGAAGGGGCGGCTTCTTTCTTTTGATTTTATAAATATTCTGACCTCCCGAAAGCCTAGCTTTGGGAATGTGTGGATTTTCTAAACGCTGTTTAAGTTTACTTTTAAAATATTCCCGATCAATATTTGATAGATTATTCCACTCTTTTAGAGCATCTGGGTGAAATTGAAGTTCATAAATCATCAATATTGACTGATATAGGTTTTTTGCCATCATTCATTCGTTCATTGGCTTGGTTCAATAAGGCAAGGTCTTCCATTGCCTCAAACATCGATTCAAACAAATCTGGTGGAACCGCATAAAAATATGGCTCATTGCTTTTGAGAACGGCAATAGCCTCGCCATTGGATTGATCAATAGCAGCATTTGGATTAGCTTTAAAAGCTGTAATACTGGTTGACATATCTGCCAAGATTCTTGATAGATTACTCATAATTAGCACTCTCAAATAAAAAAAGGTCATTTTATCGATCTAATTATAAACCTTTTAACAAGTCTATCAAGAGTTAAAAATCTTAACAAAAGTGGATAAGCTATGGGTAAACTATGGACACTCACTTTTTACACATAATATTTAATCAGAAATAGTGTCTGTCCAATATCACGCAGAAATCACATCATTGTTCATACTACTTTTCCCAAGGTAAATTTAAAGATCAACACCTTGAATTGTGCATTTTAACAATCAAAAACCTACCTCTGCTGTTTTTTAACCATCACCTTAACCTGTTGCTTAATTTGAGAATCGAAATTGTTATATAAGGGTCTATATTTTGGCCCCAGCAGAGTGCTAACCTGTGACAGGATTTCATCAATCTTTTGCTCAGTTTCGTAACCCTTTTTTACCCGCTGCCAAACACTCTCTAATAAGTCAGCATCTCGTATGACCGACTTCACCGTCGTCGCCTTACCGTGCCCCGTTAAAACAATCGCCGGATTTAACTTTGCCACGGCATGAAGGGTGTTTATTAAACTGGGCACGTTTGCATCGGGCGTAATAATCGCCATCCACTGTGAATTCAATACATCACCGCCAAAGATGATTTTTTGTTGCGGCAACCACATCAAAACATCCCCTGGCGAATGTCCGTCATTGGCAAAGATGAATTCAACCTCTAGTCCCCCTAGATTGCGTTTTTCGCCTTGCGCCAATAGCTGTGTCGGATAAACAATATGGGTAGTATCGGTTGCCCCTTTCGTCATGCGGGAAAAAGCCGCCACATCTTCTTGTCCATATTTCTTCATTGTCGCCACCGCGATACCAGTGGCAATAATCTCAGCACCTGTATCGGCAAACCCGGCATTACCCAACCAGTGATCGGCATGACTATGTGAATTAACCACCCAGCGAACTGGCTTATCGGTGACTGATTTAATCGCCTTTTTAATTTCTTGACCAATAGATTCGGAGGATCCGGTATCAAACACCAAAACCCCAGTTTTGGTCACCACAAAATGACTATTAGAATTCCAAGCTTTGTTTTGGGCGGTAGGCAAGCCAAATGATGGTGCAACGATGCTATAGACATTGTCGGCAATGGGAGTCACCGAAAAATCAAAGCCAGTATTGGCGGCCCAAGCGCTGTTGCTCATCAAGCCCGCCAAGCCGATTAGGCGCATTAGACTATAGATGCGTAGCGTTTGTTTAAACATTTTCTTCATAAGACTTCCCTTAATTATCGTAAACTTTCCAGACCATTATTTAACGCTAACGATCAGTAAATAACAAGGGCTAAATAGTAAACTATGGACACTCACTTTTTACACATAATATTTAATCACAAATAGTGTCTGTCCAGTATCAATCCACTTTTACAGACCCTGCTCAATCATCAAAAAGTTGCGTGATAATCTGTCCGAAAAAGTATTGCCACATCACTTAGTATTGGTTATCAATTGTTTTACGCTCATATCCATTAAGACAAACCGTTAATTTGCTGAATCACAGCGTCAATTCCTGTATTATTGCGCGATTATTCTTCAAGGGTTTAGAAATTCAGTATGGCAGTACAACAGTTTGAGTCCGATTTAACCATCTCACAGATAAATGTCACTGGAGACTCTACCAAACAGGCGACGCTAAATAACCTTCACTCAATAGAAGGCACCTCAGCTAATGCCTCACCCAAGATTGTCCTTAGTACGCTTAACGCCAAGTACATTCATGCCAGTTTTGGCTTACGTTATCTGTACGCCAATTTAAAAGAATTGCAGCCCTGTTGTGACATCCAAGAATTTACCATCAAGACTCGGGCCATCGATATTGTTGAACAAATTTTGGCCTCAGAACCCGATATTGTCGGTTTTGGCGTCTATATATGGAATATTGTTGAAACAACTGACGTGGTTAGCCTGTTAAAAGTTATCGCGCCAGACATTAAGATTGTCTTAGGTGGCCCTGAGGTCAGTTATGAAACTGAGCAGCAACTCATTGTCGCCTCAGCAGATTATGTGATGACGGGCGCAGCAGATTTAAGTTTTTATCAGCTGTGTAAGGACATTTTAAATAACACCGCACCTGAGCAAAAAGTGCTTAAATGTAAACCCGTTGGGCTTGAAGACATTGAACTGCCCTATCAGTATTATAGTGAAGAAGATTTAAAAAATCGTTTACTGTATGTAGAAGCATCCCGGGGTTGTCCGTTTAAATGTGAATTCTGTTTATCGTCTTTAGACGCGGCATCAGTGCCATTTGACATCGAATTATTTCTTGAACAAATGGAAATTCTCTATCAACGAGGGGCAAGAAATTTCAAATTTATCGATAGAACCTTTAATCTAAACATTAAGACCACGATGCAAATCATGCAGTTCTTTTTAGATAAAAACAATGACCAGCTCTATCTGCATTTTGAAGTGGTACCCGATCATCTGCCGAGAAAATTAAAAGAATTGTTAACTCAGTTTCCCGAAGGCAGTTTGCAATTTGAAATCGGCATTCAAACCTTTAATCAACAAGTACAGGCCAATATTAGCCGTAAGCAAAATAACGCCAAGTCAAAAGATAACCTTATTTGGTTAAGAGACAATACCCACGCCCATATTCACGCCGATCTGATTTTTGGTCTGCCTGGCGAAACGTTTGACACCTTTAAAGACAGCTTCAATCAGCTTTATCACTGCCGCCCCCATGAAATTCAACTCGGTATTTTAAAACGCCTCAAAGGTAGTCCAATCATCCGCCATACTGAAGGCTTCGACTTACGTTTTAATCCCTTGCCGCCATTCAACATATTGAGTACCGATCGGGTCAGTTTTGCCACCATGCAACGCATCAATCGCTTTGCGCGTTTTTGGGACATGATTGGCAATTCAGGGCGTTTTAAATACGCACTGCCAACGATTTTATCTGACCAACCTTTTGATGAATTTATGGCCATTACCGAGTGGATTTTTAATAAAACCGGCCAAACGCATCAAATAAACCTGAAGAAGCTCTACGAGTTTATTTCGCAAGCGGTTGAAGCTTTATTCCCGCAACAACACCCGCTTTTTATGGCTAAATTAGAGCAAGATTACACCGCATCAAAATTGAAAAGCCGCTTTAGTGGTCTCAATCTTTATGCAGGCCAGGAGGTCGAATCAAGCCGTCAAAATAACTTAGTCCAGCGACAACAACGACATATGCAATAACACTGGTCATTGCCTCGCCGATTGCTAGGTGGTTTTAGCGGTGATTGATCAATCAATGGCTTAATCAACCCAAAACGATGGGCACTCTTGTTGAGTGCCCACGCATTCCTACTCATATCGCAACGCATTCTTTACTCATATCGCAACGCATTCACCGGCTTAGCACTCGCGGCCTTATATACATGCCCCGCAATCGTCAACCAAGTGATCAACAGCGTCACCAGCCCGGCAAACACAAAGAAAAGCGGGTTCAAATCAATCCGTAGCACAAAGCTCTGCAACCAGTCAGACATGATATAACCAGACACTGGCCAAGCGATTAACATCGCTATCAGCACCGGTTTTGAGAACTGCAATAACATCAAGGCCATAATATCTTTCACCTCAGCCCCCATGATTTTGCGTATGCCAATTTCTTTGGTCCGTCTTTGCACTGAAAAGGTTGCCATGCCATAAACACCAAGACAAGAGATCATAATCGCCAACCCAGACAAGATAAGCAGTAAGGTATTTTGCCGCTTAACCGTGGCATATAAGGCTTCGGTCATCGTATCAAGGTGGTTGATGTTAACCATCTCTTCAGCGGCCAATGTTTGCCAAATCGCCCGGACTTTGTTCATCACTTCAGTATGGCTTTGTGCATCTGACTTGATGCTGATTTTGTAGTACAGATGGCTTCTATCAATATAAAACATCGGTTCCACCTTATCATAGGCTGAACCCAAGTTGATATCAGGCACCACCCCCACCACCGTGGCATTGATAGGCAAAGTGGTGTGCACATCAATCATGGTAAATTGCTTACCCACTGCCTCGCGCGCCGATTGTGCCTCAACAAAACCGACTGCCGATTGATTAATGATAATATTAAGGTTCACCTCACCCAGTTCTTCGGTGAGTTGGCCTAGCCGATCGTTGGCATGATCCTCCGAAAATAACCTGCCTGCCACCGCCTTGACACCATAGGTCGGAAAAAAGTGCGCATCAACTGCGACATACGCGGTGTTTAAGGCATCTTCACCTTGGCGCTGAGGCAATTGAACGCTCACTGGTATCCCGGTCGACCAAGTACTCGGTGCCGTAGAAGAACCTGCCGCCGAGACACCGGGTAGGGTCCTCAGTTGTCGCAATAAAGCATGTGACTGTTGTTGACCTTTGGCGGTATTAAAATCTAGGATTGAGGTTGAACTCTTGTCTATGCCCATATCCACCTGACTGACAAACTGGGTTTGCTTGGTCACCACGGCCAGCGACACCAACAACCCGATGGTGACACTAAATTGTATCACCAACAACAATGAGCGGATCCAAGAGGTCGCTTTCTCGGAGGATTTATTCGACCCCAATACCTTGATTGGTCTTATCGACGACAAATAAAATGCCGGGTAAAGACCAGCAAGCAACCCCGAAACCACCCCAAACGTGATTGCCGCCAACACCATCGCCAGTGAATTGAACAGCTGCAAACTGCCTTGGGCCAGATTCAGTAATTGGCTAACACTGGGCAACAGCAATTGGGTTAATAACATCGCCAGTATTGTGGCGATAATCGCAGTGAGCAAGGCTTCACTGATAAATTGCCAACGAATATCAGAGAAATCAGCACCCAGCACTTTGCGCAGGCCAATTTCACGGGCTCTGAGCGTCGATGTCGCGGTGGCCAAAGAGGCATAGTTAATAATCGCGATGGTCAACACCAGTAAGGCAATGACTAAGAATCCCAGTACCATAGTCACAGAATTACCCGGTTTAAGCTCGCCCCGCCACTGTGAATAAAGATAGATATCGCCAATCGCTCTCACCGAATAAGTGACAAAATCCGTTGGTGTCATGGCAGCACGAGAGGGGTCGGGATGAACGTAGTGTTGGTTGGTATATTCAGCCAGACGGTTTTGAATATTGCTAATATCAGCACCTGGATTCAACTTAATATAGTTAAACAATGGATTGCTATACCAGTTACTCGGAAAACTCAGCCCGGGCAGAAATGTTTTTAATATCCCTTCGTCATACAGCACGATGAAATCAAGCGCCAGATGGGTATTGTGCGGCAAGTCTTTAAACACCCCGGTGATCCGATACTCTACTTTGTCATCCAATGTCAGTGTCTTGCCGATGACCGCTGTGGCGCCAAAATATTTTTGTGCCATCGTCTCGCTGACCAATAAGGCATTGATATCACTGAGCGCCGATGCGGTATCACCCAGCACCAGTGGCAAAGAAAAAAAGCTCAAAAAGTTTTGCTCAACAAAAGCCACCCGCTCCAAAAATGAATCGTTACCGCGCTTAATCTTAAAGCCACCCAAAGTGTACATCTGGGTGGTTGCTTTGATTGGTGCAAAGTAATTGCTGATGCTCTCGCCAATCAATGGACTGGTGATGGGCATACGCTTCTCGGCAGCACCAGGGAAGTGGTAAGCTTGCTCCACCCGGTAAATATCATCCGCATCGGGGATCTCGTTTTCATAAGAAAACTCATGGCGAACAAAAATAAAGGCGATCAACGCACAAGTGATGCCGGTCATCAGACCAATGATGGTCAACGCGGCATATTGCTTTCTCGCTTGCAGATGACGCAATGCTGTAATGAAGTAATTTTTATACATGTCTCTCTCCAATCCATCCGCTATGCGGGTTCGGCCATATTTTGCTGCTGCGACTTGACCTTGCCATCAAACAGGTTAATGGTGCGATCGGCATAAGCGGCGTGTTCAGGACTGTGAGTCACCATCACCACGGTAGTGCCTTCTTTATTTAACGCTTGGAGCATTTCCATCACCTCTTGGCCATGGGCGCTATCGAGATTACCGGTCGGTTCATCGGCCAAAATCATCGCCTGATCCCCCACCACCGCACGCGCTACAGCCACCCTTTGCTGTTGTCCGCCAGACAGTTGACCCGGCATATGTTTGGCCCGGTGAGCGATGCCCATTTTATCCATGACTTTAGCCACCCGCTCAGCCCGCTGCGGTGCAGGGATTTTATGGTAAAGCAACGCCAGTTCAATATTCTCGGCCACGGTCAGCTCATCAATCAAATTAAATGACTGGAAAATAAAACCGATATTGCGTTTGCGGATATCACTTAATTGCGCTTCTGAGTAATTGGCCACATCTTCATCCATAAACCAATATTCGCCCTCAGATGGGTTATCCAACATGCCAATGATATTCAACAGGGTGGATTTGCCACAGCCAGAAGGGCCCATGATTGACACGAATTCGCCTTTGGCAATGTTGATATCAACGTTATTGAGTGACACCGTTTCGACCTCATCGGTGCGGAAAAATTTTGACAGGTTACGTAGTTTTAACATGATATTTTCTCTTGTCTGTGTTCATAAATTAG
>JBLGCB010000354.1:0-7271 GCA_047617105.1 Phenylobacterium sp.
GCAGACAGGTCATTGAGATGGCGCTGGCGAATCCTAATATTGAAATTACTGCGATTGATTTGAGCCCTGCCAGTTTAACCTTTGCCAGACAGATGGCTCAGCGTTATGAAGCAGACAATATCACCTTTGAATTGCTGGATATTCTCGATGTTGAGAAGTTAGGGCAAAAATTTGATTATATTTTATGTACTGGCGTATTGCATCATATGGCCTCGCCGCAAGCGGGTTTGAATGCGCTGTCAAAGGTGGTCAGTGCTGATGGTATTATGTTGCTTGGTTTTTACAGCAAGTTGGGCAGACAAGAATTGGCAGGGATTAAGCAACAGGCTTTAGATTACCTAGATGTTGAAGCCAGTCAAATCACCACGCAAGGGGTGCGTCAGTGGCGCGGCAATTTATCTATGGATGTGGCCAAAAACACCCCATGGTACAAGGTACAGGACTTTTTTAATTTAAATGGCTTGTTTGATTTGTTATTCCACCCGCAGGAACAAGCCTATGAGTTGCCACAACTGGCGCAGATGTTAGACATTGCTGGCGTGAACTTTGAATGGATGGCGATATCCAATCAACAAAAAGCGCAATATAAACAGCCATTAATAGAAAACCCAACCCCAGATAAAAGCGAGGCAATGGCCTTTTGGCATCAGTTTGAATCGCAGCATCCGGCATTTTTTAACGGCATGTTTAATTTTGTGGTGTCGCCTAAGTAGTGGCCATTGGGCAGTAAAGCAGGGTGGGCCTGTTTTTCTTTTGCGCTATTAAGCCTGTTCTAAATCGTTTGGGCTATGCTTAAACTATTATCAAGTAGTTTGATTATTAGGCGAAACATTGCTAATGCGTTTGATTGTGGGTTTATTTTATTACTTTACAGCCGTTCTTTACTGGTTGTTTACCGTTTTACCAGCTCATGCTGGGGGACCCATTGTTCACTTTGATCGGGTATCTATTGATGATGGGTTATCCCAAAGCACGGTATATAGTATCGTTCAAGACAGCACCGGATTTATGTGGTTTGCCACTTTGGATGGCCTTAACCGTTATGATGGTTATCAATTTAAAGTGTTTCGCCATGACCCTAGCGATCCCCATTCACTGGCGCAAAATAGCATCTCTATTGTCTTTGAAGATACCAAAGGTCACTTGTGGGTGGGCACTCAAGGTGGCGGACTCGACCGCTTCGATCAGGCCAATGAACGCTTTGTTCATTTTAAACATGATGCCTCAAATCCTCACAGTCTGAGTGATGATACTGTTCAAACAATCTATGAAGATCGCCAAGGTCAGCTGTGGATTGGCACCAACAATGGCCTTAATCGGTTTGACCCATCCAGTGAACGTTTTATTCGTTTTAACCACCAAAGTGACGACCCTCAGAGCCTTAGCCATGATAGTGTGATGTCGCTGCATGAAGACGATGATGGACGTTTTTGGGTCGGTACTCGTCGAGGCGGGTTAAATTTATTCGACCGCAACAGTGGGCGATTTAGTCATTATAAACACTACGAAAACCAGCCCAATAGTTTAAGCCATAATCGGGTGTTGGCCATTCTTCAAGACAGCTACGGCATTCTTTGGCTGGCGACAGCAGGTGGCTTGGATCAGTTTGACCCTGCTAACCAGCAATTTGTTCATTTTCGTTATCAGCCGAATAATCCTCATAGTATCAGCAATAACGATGTTTCTTCCATCCATGAAGACAGCGAAGGGGCCTTGTGGCTGGGGACCTGGGGTGGTGGGCTCAATCGCTTTGTGCGCAAAACCCAGCGATTTGAACACTTTAACCATTCGTCGGCAGACCTGCACAGCTTGAGCAATAATAAAGTGTTCAGTATGTACCAAAACAAACATAATGGCATACTGTGGATTGGCACTTTTCGCGGTGGGCTTAACAAGTATGATCCGCGTAAGTCACGTTTTGGCCATTTCAAACATATCGCAACCGACCCCGGCAGCATCAGCCACAACAATATTCACAGCATTTATCAGGCAGCCAAAGGGCCACTTTGGATTGCCACCGACGGTGGTGGCATCAACCGCTATAATCGCGATACTCAACAGTTTGATCACTACCGTTATTCGCCGACCGACCCCAATAGCCTGAGCAGTGATAAAGTGACGTCTTTTTTATATGACCAAGAACCGGGCAAAACCCCGGTGCTGTGGGTGGCCACTGATGGCCATGGCTTAAACCGATTCGACACCAGTGGCAATGTCTTTGAACATTTTTATCACCTAGAGACAGACCCCAGCAGCCTGAGCAGCAATGCCATCACTGCGATGGAAAAAGACCATCAAGGAATGCTGTGGTTAGGCACTTGGGAAGGGGGTCTTAATCGCTTGGATTTGACCACCAGTCAGGCTAAGGGTTTTAGCCATTTCAGGCATGATAAGGCCAATCAGCACAGCCTCAGTGATGATAAAGTGACGTATATTGTGCAGGGCAGTGACGAGCAATTGTGGGTCGCCACCTATGCCGGTGGGCTTAACCTGCTCGATACCAGCACTGGCGATTTCAGCCATTTTAAACATGACCCAGCCGACCCGCAAAGCCTCAGTAATAACAGTTTGTTTGTGTTATTTGATGACCATAAGGGGTCGCTATGGATTGGCACCAATGGTGGCGGGCTGGATAGACTCGATAAAAAAACCGCTAAAATCCAGCATTACAGCACCAAACATGGCCTAGCCAATAACACGGTTTACGGTATCCTCGAAGACGATAACGGCAATTTGTGGGTCAGCACTAATGGTGGTTTGAGTGTTTTTAATCCGCTGACCGAGCAGTTTAAGAATTATGATAAACACGATGGTTTGCAAAGCAATGAATTTGGCACAGGCTCTTTTTTCAAGCGTGCTGATGGTGAGTTATTTTTTGGTGGGGTGAACGGTTTTAATCGCTTTTATCCCCAAGATATTGAAGAAGACAGCCAAATTCCCCCGGTGGTGTTGACCGATTTTCAGCTGGCCAATCAATCAGTGGCGATTAAGCCGCTTGGCCTCAATGAAGGTGAAAGTAGTACAGACACCAACACCAACACCAACAGTAATGCCTTCTATTTAACCAAAGCCATCGACAAGCTGACGCAGTTAAGCTTGAGTCATCGGCAAAACCTGCTGTCATTTGAATTTGCGGCGCTAAACTTTAAGGGGGCAATGAAAAGCCAATATGCCTATCAGTTAGAAGGTTGGGACGAGAGCTGGATCAAAGCCGATGCCAGCAAACGATGGGCGACCTATAGTAACCTTCCCCCTGGTGATTATACCTTGCGGATTAAAGCCAGTAATCAGGATGGTCACTGGAATGAGCAAGGCAAGTCGTTACCGATCACCATTTTACCACCGCCGTGGAGAACCTGGTGGGCCCATTCGTTATATGCGGTGGTGTTGATGGGTTTATTATTACTGGCGGCGGTGATGCTCAGGGAGCGCAGAAAAAGGCTTGATGAGCGGCTGATGTTAAGCCAGTTACAGCAGGTCGATAAACTCAAAGATGAATTTTTAGCCAACACTTCTCATGAACTGCGCACCCCTCTCAATGGCATTATTGGTTTGGCCGAATCGCTGATTGACGGGGTGGCAGGTCAACTACCCAATAGGGCAAATGAACAGCTGTCGATGGTGGTGTCCAGTGGTCGGCGGTTGTCGAATTTGGTCAACGATATCCTCGATTTTTCAAAACTTGAAAAATACACGCTGACGTTAGACTTACAACCCGTCGACCTGCACCAGCTGACCGAGATGGTGTTGGCGCTATCAACCCATTTGATTGGTGATAAAAATCTCACTTTAATCAATGATATTAGCGCTGACATATCGGTGGTCGAGGCCGATAAAGACCGGTTGCAACAGGTATTGTATAACTTGGTAGGCAATGCGATTAAGTTTACTGACCAAGGTAATGTCACGGTATCAGCGAATGTTTTACAAGGTGCAGTACAAGGCGCAGTACAAGGCGCAGTACAAGGTGCAGTACAAGGCGCAGCTGGTGAACGGCTTAAAGTGAGTGTGACGGATACAGGCATTGGCATTGCGCAGGACAAGTTCGATGATATTTTTAAATCGTTTGAACAGGTTCAAGGCAATAGCGCTCGTCTTTATGCGGGCACCGGGTTAGGGCTGGCAGTGAGCAAAGCGCTGGTGTTATTACATGGCTCTGATATTGCGGTAGAGTCGACCTTAGACGTGGGTTCTGTGTTTAGTTTTAGCCTTGCCACCAGCGCGGGCAAACCGGTGGTCGATAATCCGCTGAATCAAACGATTCAACGGGTTCAGCTAGGTCAAAGTGCTCAGCTTGAAGCGTCTGACAAGCTTAATAAGCCTGAGTCTAACGAGACCTTGGGGGAGTTGTTGACCGATTTGATGTCTGATGATGATTTTAGGGTGCTGCTGGTGGATGATGAGCCGGTGAATCGACTGGTATTACATAATCACTTGGTGGGGAGAAACTACCGCCTGGTCGAAGCCTCTGGTGGAGCAGAAGCGTTGCGAGCGGTTGAACGGGATGGCCCGTTTGATTTGATATTGTTGGATGTGATGATGCCCAAGATGTCTGGGTTTGAGGTGTGCAAAAAATTACGTGAACGTTACCCGGCCAATGAATTGGTGGTGATTTTTATTACGGCGAAAAATCAGCTGATGGATGTGGTTGAGTGTTTTGCCGTCGGGGGCAATGATTATTTGAGTAAGCCTGTGGCCAAACCTGAGTTATTGGCGCGGGTTGATATTCATTTAAAACTGCTGGATGTGACCCGTGATCTCGAACACAAGGTGGTTAAGCACAGCATTGTCCTAGAACAACAGAATCGTGAGGTAGTGGTCAGCCGACAAAAAATGGTCAACGCCGAAAAAATGGCATCACTGGGTACGCTTATTGAAGGTGTCAGCCGTGATATTCATCCTCCGGTGAATAATACCGATGTCATCGTGGCAAAGCTGGCCGCAGATTTGGAATTGTGTCAGCAATTTATCATTGATATGGCAGAGGGTGGGGGGCAAGATGAGGTTATTAATGAGTCTAGTTTTGAGCGGTTTAGCTTTGATCGGTCTTATGCCGCGGTTTTTGAAGGGGTTCGGCAGCGATTTAAACCCTTGTATGCCCATGTTGAGGCGATTAAAAAAGACACTCAACAGGTTAAGGCGATTATCAGTGGTTTAGATATTTTTAGCGCATCAGCTAGCTCCTCAAGTGGAAGCACTGAACAAAGCCAAGTGTCAGTGACCGCTTTATTGACCTCGACATTAAATCTCATCCAGCGTCATTACTTTGATATAACCGCATTTGAAACCCGCTTTGTCAGCGAGTTCACCGATCACCCTGAAATGCGTGGTGATGCTGCCCAACTGAATTTGGTGTTTTTGAACTTGATGATCAATGCCTGCGAGGCGGTAAAGTTGCAATACCAACAGCAGCAAACACAGCGTAAAGCCATCGCGCAAACTAGCGGAAAAATCACCATTGGTTGTCGCCGACTAACAGTGAAAGGCCAACGGCAAGTAGAAGTCACCATTAAAGACAATGGCGTTGGTATGAGTGCTCAGACCAAAGAGAAATTATTTGAACCTTTTTATACCACCAAAGCGGCTGATGAAGGTGTTGGTTTAGGGTTGTCGATTGCTGTTGGCATTGTGGAAAAATATGGTGGCCAATTGCTGGTGGAATCTGAATTGGGGGAAGGGTCGATTTTTCGGGTGGTGTTGCCACAGTGATGGACCACGTCAGGGTTGGTGGATTGGTCTATTCAAGCGGCAACTTCCATACTGATGTGTAATCCTAACTTATGGGCAATGTCTACCAAACTATCAAGCTTAAATTCGCTGATTTTTCCTTTAATCAAAGCGCTTACTTTGGCTTGCGTGATCCCCAAATGTTTCGCCGTTTCAGTTTGACTCATTTCTTCATTATTTATGTGATCAATAACCGCAGATAAAAGCACTGTACGTAGCTTCAAATTTTCCGCTTTCACTGGATCGTCTTCAAGGGCGTCCCATACGTTACTAAAACTCTGTGTTTTAACCATTGTTTTGTTCCTCTAGTATTTCTTTGTAAGCTTTTTTTGCTGCATCTATATCTGGCTTGCTTGTTTTCTGGCTTTTTTTCTTGAAAGCATGTAATACGTAAATTGTATTTTTAAATTTGGCAATATAGATCACTCTATATATGCCAGTACTTTCTTTTATTCTAATTTCCCGAACGCCAGCACCAATGCTTGACATAGGTTTCCAATCCTCTGGGTTTTTTCCTTGTTGGACTTCGCTTAATTGAAAGCCTGCATCTTGCTTTGCCGCTTGGGGGAAGCTTTTGATACTATTAAGTGTTTGTCCTATGAACTTTATCTCTTTCATTAATTCATTATGCACGTAAATGTATAATGTTCAAGTAAACAAGTGATTGCGGGATTGTCGTTAATCCTCTGGTCCGACATTTCGGTTAATGGTGCGGCAGCTTGTGTAAAAACTAAATGTTGGAATTGTTATGGGTAAACCCCAAAGCGAAACCCATCATAATTTGGCAATAAACTGCAATATCGTGCTGCTATCGTCAACAAATGATGGGTTTCGCTGTAACGACAGCCCGGTTCGCTCAACGCCATCCTACGGAAGTTTTCACACAGCCTCGCGCATTGCGCCGCCTACAACCCTGTTGCCGCCTTCATGGCAACCACAAAATTACTCATTTCGGCCAGCATTCTGGGTTTATCATCCAAATTATTGGCAATAATCTTCACCACTGATTGCGCCTTTAGTGCCACTGTATCAGTACCTGTGACACCTGCACGGCTGAGTATATAGGTGTAACCACGCCCTGCGGATCAGCTAAGTTCTGGCCCTGAACGCAACAATCAGCGACGTAACCCGCTATGTTGCTGAATTAAAACAGAACTACTTGGATTTGTTTTTTGTCTAACTGAAGAGCTACTTACTAATCACGAAAATAGATATTTGTAATAAAACTCTCGTTTATCCTTAATACTGATCTCCAAGGTATTGTTCTTTAAATATTCATTGCATTCATCGATAATACTCTTAACCAGCTTTTGCAGCTCTTTTAAATCTATAATTGTTGTGTACGAAGTTAGGTCATCACTGTATTGGCCATCCCACGGCATTTTTGGCTGCTTAAGCAATACTTCGCTGTCCCAGGCAACTCGAAATAAAACATTCGTTTTACCATTCTTATTAATACTTAGTAAGCTTCCGTCATGCAGCAGCCCATTTCTAAGAGTTACAAGCGACTCTATATCGGCTTTTTTATATGAGCTAAAACAATA
>JBLGCB010000355.1:0-7243 GCA_047617105.1 Phenylobacterium sp.
AAGGCTAAGTAGCTTTAAATATCCCGACGTTCCGGCAATAGCATTGTTTTTAAACATCGTTTCAATTATTTCTGAACATGAATCGACGCCGTCATTTAGTCCAGATTGATAATCGTCACTTGTTTTAGCTCGTTTCGACTTGTCTTTGATGCTTCTGAATTTACGTTTTATTTGTCGTATTATTGACATGTGTTCTCCTGAAAGACAGTTCAGCTAAGCCACCAATCATTTATTGAAAACTATTGGTTATTTGATTGGGCTGCTTTGGGTTCGCCAAATAGTGTGGGTTATTGCTTCCCTACTGATCAAAAAAGTCGGTAGCAGTGTTGCCGCTATTATTTCATTTTAGCTGAGCTGCGCGCAAGTGTTAATCCTCAGATTACGGTAGTACAAATATTACCAATTTATCTCACAGAAAAGTAACAACCTATGGCTGTAAGGTGGACTTTGGTTAAACCCTTAGGCGATGTATTGTTTGAGTATTTCAGGTGATTAGCTGATACTCTATTTTGGCAATCTAATGCAATTATAAAAAGGCAATCATCTTATGCACTTACAAATCACCGCAATCTACGCCGCCCTATGCGGACTATTAATGCTGGCACTGGCCTATCGAGTCGTGACGTTTAGGCGTTCACTGAAAGTGGGCGTTGGTGATAACGGCGACAGAGCCATGAGTGTGGCGATTAGGGCACATGCCAATTTGGTTGAATATGCGCCCATCACTTTATTATTACTGTTGGTGAGTGAAATCAATGGTGCGCCAGCACTGTTGCTGCATGGTTGCGGTGCGGCGTTTATCGCTGCTCGTTTGGGCCATGCTTGGGGTTTTAGCAAAAGCCTTGGCGGCTCTTCCACTTTTCGGACAGTTGGCACCCTAGTCACTTGGATTGTGATTGCGGTGTTGAGCGTGTTTAACCTGTTTTCTTCGCTGCTGTAGCCACAACCTGTCATCTTCTGCCTGGATAATCAGCAACCAATCCCCCTTGCTTAAAAACGGCTTGATTGTTGTTTTTAAGCTGTCATAGTATGTTTTCTTCGTGTCGCGATAACCAGGCAATTGTTGACACCTGCACCACAAACAGAAGGCAAAGCGATGGCGAGATTAAAAAGTTTGTTAACCCAGATTACCTCTGGGTGGCCTAAGGCGGTTAAACAAGAGTTGTCGGGTCACAAACTGGCGAGCAGATTCAGAAATGAATTTGTTGCTGCCATCAACGATGTGCTATTAAACCAATATCCTCATCTAGAGATTAAAACCAGCGTCGGTGGCAATGACTGGGCAAGAGTACCTTGGTTATCAATTCGTGATGTTGAGGTGAGTCCGACCGCCACCTCGGGTTTTTATCTGTGGTATTTGTTTAAGGCCGATGGCAGCGGAGTGTACTTATCGCTGTGTCAGGACATTAATCATCTTAATGATGTACTTGGCAACACCGCGGGCACCCATCGGGCTGAGGCATTTGCGCAAACACTGCTGGCCTCCTTGCCTCAGTTGCGTGATTGGGGCACCACCACCATCGATTTGGCCGCCGACGATAAACAAAGCCAGTGTTTTCAAGCGGGCAATATTATGGCTAAGTATTATCCTCAAGAGGCCATTCCCTCTGATAAACAACTCAACAACGATTTACTGGCACTGGTAGATTTCTACCAGCAAGCGAAAACCTTTTGGCTGCCAGTGGTTGCGCCTGTTGTTCAATCCAAAGCCGATAAAAAAGCGCCATCATCGCTGACGTCTTTATCGAAACCATTTATTTTGTTGGCGGGCCTGTCTGGGACTGGCAAAACCCGCTTTGTCCGCCATCAAGCCAAACCCAACGGCCCGCATACGTATCAATTGGTGTGTGTACGCCCTGACTGGCACGAACCCTCTGATTTGTTGGGATATCTGTCTAGATTGGGCAACGATGGTACTGAGTATATTGTTACCGATGTGCTGCGTTTTATTGTCAGGGCATGGTTGGAGGTTATTGAGGATGTGGTTGTCGAAGCCGATGGTCAGCTAACGCTCAAATGCCGTGAGCTGTCGGAGATTGGTCCTTATTGGTTATGCCTAGATGAAATGAACCTGGCCCCGGTGGAACAGTATTTTGCCGATTACCTTTCGGTGCTCGAAACGCGCAAGTGGTATAACCCGCTTGAATTGGCCGAGCATAACGCTAGCTTTGGCACCGATTTAAGTTATTTGTATACTTGCGAGCCGTTACTCAAAGCCGATGTTTTCAATCAGTTAAATGATGAAGCGGGGCGCGGTCAGGCAAAATTAAGAACCGCACTGGGACTCGATGATTCTCGGCATCAACAGGTATGGCAATATTTTGTTCGCCATGGTGTGACGATCCCCTTTAACTTGATTGTCGCGGGCACAGTGAATATGGATGAGACCACCCACGGCTTTTCACGCAAGGTGATTGACAGGGCGCTGACCTTTGATTTTGGTGAGTTTTTTCCTAACCGTTTTAATGAATTCTTTACCCCTAAAAGCCAGCCCAAGCAACTGGATTATCCGGTGATTTCAGCGGTGACCGAGCAAGATTTTGATGATATTCACGCCGACCCGATGGGCCGCAACAGTATTGGCTTTTTGGCGGTGGTGAATGATGTATTACGTGGTTCGCCTTTTGAACTGGCTTATCGGGCATTAAATGAATTGCTGATCTCGGTGGTGTGTTTTAAACCCGATGGCGAAGCTGCATTACAGGCGGTTTGGGATGATTTTTTGATGTGTAAAATATTACCCCGTATTGATGGTGATAACGATAAACTGGGGTTAACCATTGATGAAAGCGGCAAAAAACATACCTTACTCGATAGTCTTGAAGACTGCTTGGGTCGCAAACTGGATTTGATTTGGGATGATACCCGGATTGAACTGTTGCTAGAAAAGCCGTTTGTGCCAGGACAAAGTCAACCCGCTGGCGCGGCGAACAAACCTTTAGAAACGGCTTGTCGTAGTAAAGCGAAATTAACCTGGATGAAAACCCGGCTGGATAATAGCGGTTTTACCAGTTTTTGGCCTTAAGTTTATGTCAGATATTTTAGTCATTAAAACCCCGGATTGGGAGCTGGTGGTGTGGACGAAATCTATCAGCCGTCAACAAACCCAATTGGCGCAAACGCTGGCGGCGCGGGGCAAAATCTTACCTTCATCAACGGTGGGGTTTTCGACTGCTTGCGTGGTCGATGAAGTGGTTGATCAAGGTGTGGCTTATTGCCCGTGGCCGCGATACACCGATGAACTGGTGCTGAGCGAACCGTTGTTTTTTGAAAATACCCTGGTGGAGTTTGAGTTTGTCTTTAAAGGTCAGAGTAAAGGCCAGAGTATAGGTAAGAGCACCGATAAGGTTATTGCCGATATCCCGCCTCAGGTGCGCCATAAACTGCAAAAAGTGAATGAGTCTTTTCATTTTTCTAATCGCCATGGCATGGCGGTGTTGCGCGGCAGTATCAACTTTGCCAATGATATCGGCTGGTTCCGTTTGCCTGTGAGTTATGTCAGGCTGATGGCGAATGAAGGCAAAAGCGGCGAGAAAATGGTGGCTCAAACCATTCAAATGACCCTGTCTTTTGAGGTATTTGCGCTTAAGCTCGATATGGCTGGTGATTTAGACGCGATGTATCGGGCTATCGACCGTCATTATCCGCTGTGGCGTTTTGCGTTGGCACAAACCACAGAACAAGGTTTTGATCGCTCTGAGCAATCTAATTCGTCTTTTCCTTTGTTGTGGCTGGCCCAGTTTGAATCTTTGCATCACTCGCTGGTGAAGGCGATAAAGCTGATTGTCAACTCTCCCCATAGTCGTTTGTTATCAGATACTCACGCTTTGCGTGCACACCGACTTAAAGGTCAGGTACCGCCAAGGCTGGCTGAACAGGTTCGTGAAAATTTACGGCAGGGTTTTAGTGATCGTCATTACCGGGTGCAACAAAAAAAGCTCAGCGTAGATACCCCTGAAAACCGTTTTATTAAGATGGTATTGCAACGAGCCCATGATAATTTGGCCAGATTTGCGGTGATGGCGAAAAGACAGGCATCCGGACAGCAAAAGTTATCTGCGGCGTTTTACCAGCAGTTGAATGCATGGCAGCAGGGGTTGGATAAGTATCGTAACCATGCATTATTTAAAGAGGTGGGCCAGTTTCATGGTTTGAGCAAAGAGTCGTTGGTATTACAGCAACGTTCGGGTTATGCCAATGTTTATCGGATTTGGCAGCTGTTATCGCGGTATTTGGAAGTGCTGGGTGATGAAGCGTCGATATCGACTAAGTCGGTGGCCGAGTTGTATGAGGTATGGTGTTTTTTACACATTAAACAGCTAATTCTCGGGTTGGGTTTTGTCGAGGTGGCGAACGACAATGCGCCGTTGGTGAGTCGAGGGCTTGAACTGCGAACAGAAGATGGTTTTCGTGGCGCATTTGAGTTTCGTCGTGATGATGGTATTCATATTCGCCTCGCCCATGAGCCGATGTTTGATCAGCAAACCCATCCGGTGCATTCGTCTATTACCCGGCAAAAGCCGGATATTTTGCTCGAAGCCAATTTCGACAACGGTGATAGCTTGTTGTGGTTATTTGATGCTAAGTATCGGCTGGCGAAAAAAACCGTAGAAGACAGTCGTGATCGTGTGCCCGGTGATGCCATTAATCAGATGCATCGTTACCGGGATGCTTTATTGCATTTGTATAAAGAGCCACATCACCGCCAGCTCAGTCGTCCGGTGTTTGGCGGTTTTGCTTTGTATCCGGGATTATTCGCTGGGCAAAATGCAGCCAATACCGCAGACAACCCTTATTTTGACAGTATTCAGTTGGGGATTGGCGCTTTTCCGCTGCTACCTTCGCAACAGCAAGCTGATAACTGGTTAAATGTTTTTTTGACCGACAAGTTTGGCAAGGTAGAAAAGCCCGTCACCATGGCCGGTGATGCCAATTATAAAGAGAACGTGTATGCCAGTTCGGATACTCAGTATATCAATGATGATGCTGCCAGAATTCCGCCTTTAGGCATGCAATCACGACGTTACCGTGATTTGTGTTTGGTGGTGACGGGTGCTGAAGATACCCGTGAAGCAGGGTATTACGAGTCCTTTGAAGATGGCACCGCGAAGTGGTTTCATATGCGGGTGAGTGCTGCTGAGCGGGCAAAGATGGAGTTTCGTGCCATTGATGAACTGAGTTATTGTGCGATTGCCATGCGAGGGCCTGGCGCTAATAAAGGGGCTGATGAGCGAAAGGTGCAATGGATTTGGCCAGTGGTTAAGGTGGTGGTGCAACAACGCTATAAATTAGGCTCACCGCAGGTGGGCAAAACGTCCGAGGCTGATGAGTTGTACTGGCTATTTAGGTTGGGCACACCTGAGCGATTGTCGCACGCTATCACTGGGTTTGCGGCTGGTCACCATCATATGAAGCTGACCCAAAAGGCCACTTTGACGGGGGTGACTGATTTTGCTGCGGTGGAGGAGGTGTATTCTTTGTTGAGTTATAAACCTGATTGAAGGTTGGGCTTTGCACCTAAAGAACGAGTTTGGCCACTACAATTTGTAGTGGCTTTTTTCATCTAGAGTGCTAAACTTATTTTAACGTACTAAATTTTATACACGGAGTGAGAAAAAATTATGGCGGAAAAACCGATTGCATGGATTCGAACAAGCTTTGATGATTTGTTTAATTTTCCCGTGCAAGTGAAAAAAGAGGCGGGTTATCAATTGCATCGTGTTCAAAATGGCTATGAACCAGAGCATTATAAACCCTTCAAACAAATTGGCCCGGGCGTTAATGAGGTCAGAATATCTGAAACTGATGGAATATACCGGATTATGTATGTGGCCAAATTCCCGGAAGCTGTTTATGTATTACATGCTTTTGAGAAGAAAACACAAAAAACCAGTAAAAAAGATATCGATACAGCAACAACACGTTATAAAGCCGTTATAGCAGAACGTGACCGTAAGGGGTAAGAAATGAAAGAGACAACGCAATTAGTGAGTCATATTACACCAGTTGGTGGTAATGTTTTTGCCGATCTGGGTTTCACTGCGCCCGAATCTAATAAACTCAAGTTAAAAGCCCAGTTAATGAGTCAAATTAGCGAATGGATTAAACAACAGAAGTTGAAACAAGAAGATGCCGCCAAGATATTTAATGTCAATCGTCCGCGTGTATCTGATGTGATGCGCGGCAAAGTGGGTAACTTTACCATTGATGCACTGGTGGATATGGTCGAAAAAACCGGTTCACAAGTCGTGTTAAGTATTGAAGAAGCGTAACTATTCAGCGTACTCATCTTTCACATCATAACGGCGTTATTTTCGTACTCAAACAATTACATATGCCTATATGCGCCCGTTCTGCGTGCGAAAATGCCTTGTTCTGAAGTGAAATCTAAGCACGCTGAACAGTTACGAAGAAGCATAGGGTTGGTGTAATACTTTGACTCTATGCGTACAACAAAATATGGATTAAGGAAGCGGAATTAAATAAGATCCGAAACTGAGGCAGGATATTTATTCTGTTTCAAGGCAGGCAAAGGGGCGTGTAGTTGTTCTACACAACGCTTTGCCTAACGTAGAAACAGGATAAAGAGACCAGTCAGTTTTGGATGTTATTTACTGATGGTTCCTAAGGAAGAACAATGAAATCAAAGCAGATAAAACTCGTTAGTCAAAAACATTTTTTAACTTCATTGCTGGCCATATCTTTGATGGCCATGTTAACAGGCTGCGGCGGTTCAAGTTCAGGCTCTGGTGAAGAACCTGAACCTCCAGTCGATCCTACTCAGCAGCAAATGTTGCAACAGGCTCAGGCAACATGGAACGCCAATGCTGGTGATTATTATACCTTGGTGTATCAAAAGCGTTGTTTTTGTCCCAGCATTGATAAGCTACAAGTCAGTGTGCTTGATGATTCAGTGTTGGCGGCACTCAACTTGGTCACCAACGAACCATTGCCAAGTCAGCAGACACAGGGCATCAGCACGGTGACTGAAGTGTTTGCCCTGATTCAAGAAGCGATTAACCTAAATGCCCTAATGTTAAACGTCACCTATAACGCACAATTTGGTTATCCTGAATCGGTAGATATTGATTATGCCTCTAACGTTGCCGATGACGAACTCACGTTTTTTATGCAAGACTTGGTTTTTCATGATACCAGGCTGGCACTAGATGATGTGGACTGGCAACTCAGTGCTTTTAACACCATTGATGGGCCACAGCCTCTTATCGACGGTAGCACGATT
>JBLGCB010000356.1:0-7238 GCA_047617105.1 Phenylobacterium sp.
CGATATGGCGATTGGGGATGGTGATTTCGACATTGTCTTCATCGGTTAACAGGGTATAACCGAGATGAACGGATTTGACGATACCTTTAACGCCCAGTACATCAATGGTGTCACCGACCACAAAGGGACGGGCGATGATAATATTGATACCAGAGCCATAATTAGAGACCAATCCTTGCATCGCTAAACCAGCCCCTAATGATAATGCGCCGATGGCGGCCAATAATGGGGTGATACTGATGCCGACTTTATTCAATGCCATGATTGTCACCATGGCGATAACGCCAATGCGAACGAAACTGGCAATAAAATTACTTAAGGTTGGGTCAAGTTTGTGACGCAGTAAAATATTGGTGACTATGGTAGCCAACTTGCGGGCAATCAGTACCCCGATGATCATGATGATCACAGCGCCAAAAATTTGAAAACTGTAATTGACGATAAAATTGATGATGATCTGATAAAATGCGGTGACCTGTTCTATTTCTTGTTCCATGGTACATTCTCTAAGTTATTATCATGAATTATCAGGTTATTTTGCTACACAGATGTCACTGTGGCAATTGCTTTTTAGCAGACCTTATATATGTTTTAATAGCAGCCATATAAATCATAGCTGCTTGGAGTCGCTTGTGCTGTTAAGTTCACTGTTAAAAAAAACATCTCTTTTAAGGCCCTTAGCAGGGCTATCTTTGCTGTTGTGTTCATCACTGTCTTTGGCTGCTCATGTTACCTCAGCCGTAAACCAAGCGGTAGAACTGGTGGTATTGGGCAATGCTCAGGATGCGGGTTATCCGCAACTCAATTGTTATAAACCCCATTGTATGGCGGGTTGGCAAGACCCGGCAAAAAGGCGACTGGCCACATCGTTGGGTTTAATTGACCACGGCGCGAAACAAAAGTTTCTATTCGAAGCGACACCAGACATTAAATTACAGCTGTATCGTTTGCACCTTTTGGCCGCCGATAGCGATTATACACTGGCGGGTATTATGCTCACCCATGGCCATATGGGCCACTATACTGGTTTGATGCATTTAGGCCGTGAGGCAGCAGGGGCAAAAGGCGTGCCAGTTTTTGCGATGCCGCGGATGCAAAAGTATTTATCTACCAATGGTCCTTGGTCTCAATTGGTGTCATTAAACAATATTACCCTCAAACCGCTGAGCAATAATAAATCGGTGGCATTGACCCCACGAGTATCAATTGTGCCATTACAGGTGCCTCATCGGGATGAATATACTGAAACGGTCGGTTATCGCATCAGTGGACCGACTAAAACCGCCTTATTTATTCCTGACATTGATAAATGGCAAAAGTGGTCGGTGAATATTGTTGAGCAAGTGAAACAGGTCGATTATGCCCTGCTTGACGCCACATTTTATGATAATAAAGAATTGCCTAACCGAGATATGAGCGAAGTGCCCCATCCGTTTGTGCAGGAGAGTATGCAGTTATTTGCCGGTTTGAGCGCAAAAGACAAGGCAAAGGTGATTTTTATTCACTTTAATCATTCAAATCCGTTGTTGCAGCCGGGGTCTGATGCGCAAAAACAAGTGACTCGAAATGGCTTTCGTTTCGCGGTTGAGGGCTTGACCTTGGACCTGTAGGAATATCCACCACAAACCAAACAACTATAATTAATAGTTATAATTTATGCGTTTTTGTTCTAAACTAGACAGCAAGTGTTAATGTTTTCTTTGCTATTAGTCAGGATCAGAATATGTCATCAGCCAAAAACGATGTTTATCTAGATAATAACGCCACCACCCGGGTATTACCTCAGGTGGCCGAAGCCGTTACTCATGCTATGTTGAGTTGTTATGCCAACCCAAGTAGCAGCCATATCGCCGGTATTAAGGCCAAACATATTCTCGAATCCACCCGTAGCCTCGCTCGAGAAGTGATTGGTGCCGCCAGTGGTGAGATTATTTTCACCAGTGGTGCCACCGAAGGTATTCAAATGGGCATAGTGTCTGCTTTGCTCACCATTCAAAAACAAGCCAAAACCAACGGAACATCTTGCCAAGACGGTTATTTGCTCTACGGGGCGACCGAACATAAAGCGGTGCCGAACACCCTGAAGCACTGGAATGAAGCGCTGGGCATTAACGCCCAAATTGTCGCCATACCAGTAGACAGTAATGGTTTATTGGATGAGCATTTTATCAGTGAGCATATTGGTCAAAGCCTGATTATTTGTACCATGGCAGTGAATAACGAGACCGGGGTGCAGCAAGATTTGGCCAAACTTGAACAGGTGATCCGCCGTGATAACAACGAGGTTTTATGGCTGGTGGATTGCGTTCAGGCGTTGGGTAAAATGAATTTGCACATCAGCGAAACGTCCATTGATTATGCCCCGTTTAGTGGCCATAAAGTGTATACCCCTAAAGGCATTGGTTTTATCTATATTCGTGATGGAGCCCCTTGTATCCCGTTTATTGCTGGTGGCGGGCAAGAGAGTGGGGCGCGTTCGGGCACTGAGAATATTCCGGGCATTGCGGCATTGAAGAAAGTTTTTGAATTACTGCTTGATGACGAAGACCAGACCATAAAATCTGCCTCACAACTTCATGCTTACCGTAATCAGCTGGCTGATACCCTTAGAGAGGTATTTCCGGCCGTAAAATTCAACCATGATTTTGCCTATTCGGTGCCAACCACACTTAACTTCTCGGTGCCGGGGTTGTTTAGCAAAGATTTGATGGATTTGTTTGATGCCGCATCGATTCGGGTCAGCTCAGGGTCGGCCTGTAGTGCCAAGGTGACCCGTAGTTTTGTCCTCGATGCGATGGGGGCTGAGACTTGGCGTAGTGAGTCGGCGATCAGAATGTCATTTGGTCCGGCATCCACCCAACAAGAGATAGATGAAGCTTGTGCTGCCATCACCAGTATTATTCCTGCGTTGAAACATTCTTGTTTGATTATGTCTGATGTACATGGCATTGGCGAAGGCCAGTTGAAAACCGGTTTCGCCCAATTACAGTATGATGGCTGTTACTGTTGGTTATACATTGATATTGATAGCAAAGAATGTGTGATTGTTGATCCCCTGCCACAATTGGCCGACAGAATTGAAAGCTGGATCACTTGCCAAAAGTTGAGCGTGAAAGCGGTGATAGATACCCATGCTCACAATGATCACGATGCTTACCAAGGTATTTTTCGTGATATTGTTGCCGGTCATATTCCTGCTGCGTTGCGTAATACCGATGGTAATGGCTGGCCGCTTAATGTTCAAGGGCAGTTAACTGTCGCGAATACCGATTTACCTTATGTACAGGTGGGCAGCTTTAAAGTGGCGAGGATTCAAACCCCGGGCCATACCGATGATTGCCTGTCACTGTTGTTTATAGATGAAACCGACCACATTGTGCTAGCGTTGTTGGGTGATATGATTATGCCGGGCGGATTTGGCCGAACGGATATCAGCAGTGGTGATCCACATGCATTTTATCAGTCGCTAAAAACCCTGTTGCAGATTTTACCCTCAGATACCTTGTTGGGGTCAGGGCATGATTACCAGCATAAACTGGTGACGACATTAGCCTGTGAGTTTAAAGACAATGCGTTGTTGGCTAAGGTGGCGGACGATACCATTTCGGCCACGGCGTTTGAAATTGAAAAGAAAAGCATTGATTTGCAACTCAGTGGTCAGGGCGGCGGCTTTTTATGTGGTCAGGTTCAGGTGCAGGCGGTCGATGAGCCTTATTCATTACGTGGTGATGAGATTGAATCGTTCTTGGCACAGCGCAGTCAAGCGGTGGTGGTGGATGTTAGAGAAGCCTGTGAATATGAAATGGGAGACATTAAAGACGAGCTCAATTTTAAGGGCGATTTTGCCAACAGCGTGCTGAATGTACCACTGACTCGGTTTGCCGATTTTGTCATTAGTGCGCAGGAATACAAAAATACCCCACTGTTATTGATTTGTCGTACTGGCACGCGTAGTTTGCTGGCTTGTCAGAGCTTGCTGCGATTGGGCTTTTGCGAGGTTTATAATATTAAGGGCGGTTTGGCGTTAAACTAACTGGATGGGATTGTCGTCATTCCACATTTATGGTGCGCATTGCGCACCCTACGCCATTTCATCGCAGGTAGCGCTGTAGCAACAACCACTCGATTCACACCCCCATACAAAAATATTTCGTCCAAACAGTTGTGTTTGGGCGCGGCACTTTGTATAAAGGTTGCCTTCGTCTTTTTAAAAGAAAACAAACATGATAAAACGAACCCTAATTGCGCTGTTGATCAGCAGCTCGATGGCCGCCTGTGCGGCCAATGGCGCCAAAACGACCATCAAATCACCCCCTTCTTTTGACCATATTAAAACCCTAGCTTCGCCCACCGTGCTGATGGACAATGATAAAGTCATCACCATGGAAAAAATCATGTCTCATCCTGACTGGATTGGACGCCGCCCAGAACGACCTTATTGGGCCGATGACTCTAGCCATGTACTTTATCAGCGTAAACAGCCGGGCAATGAATTAAGAGATTTGTATGTTCATGGTATCAGTGGCGAAAAGGCGAACACCGTGGATTTGGCCGATCAACATAAAGTGTCGAGCCGTCATGAAGTGTATTCTGGTGATGGTAAATTTCGTGCCTATATATTTGAAGGCGACGTGTTTATTAAATCGTTAGCTGACGGTCAAGTCAGTCAAATTACCCGCACTGCCGCCAAAGAGTACCGCCCACAATTTCTTAACAATGGTTCAGTCGCTTGGCAGTCAGGTGATAACTACTTTAGTTGGGACTTGAATACCCGTCTTAGCAGTCAGTTAACTGACTTTAAAATGAAAGCAGCCCCAAAAGCGCTGAGTGTACCCGACAGTTATATTGCTCAGGAGCAGCATAAGCTGATTGAATTTGTCGCGCTGACCCATAAAAACGCCAAAAACAGTGAGCAACGTAAAAAGCAGTTAAAACAGCGTAATACAGCGGTGTTTAATCAAAGTTGGTATCTGGGTAAGGGTAACCATATGATGGGGTCGGCATTGTCGCCCAACGGTCAGTGGTTAGTGGTGGCATTGGCCAAAGACGAAAGCTGGCGTGACAAGGGCGATATTATGCCTAACTATATCACCCAAGATGGCACAATCGAGGCTGAAAAAGTACGTCGACGTGTCGCGGATGCCACTTTGGTGGCCGAGCAGATTATCTTGCTTGATTTGGTTAATCACAGCCAACATGAACTTTCGTATGAAACCCTGCCAGGCTGGAACGAAGATGTATTGGCGGCGGTCAAAACCGAAAACCATCAACGTGAAGGTAAAACCTACCAATCAAAACCTGCCCCTCGTGAAATCGGCACTGTTTATGGTCGTGCGATGAAGTTTAATGCCCGTGGCGACAAACTGGTGTTGATGCTGCAATCTCGAGACAATAAAGACCGCTGGTTGGCACAAGTTGATTTTGACAGCAAAACCTTGGTGTCCAGAGAGCGTTTGCATGATGATGCCTGGGTCAACTACAGCTACAATGATTTTGGCTGGTTTAATCACACTGACAAACTGTATTTTCAGTCGGAAGCATCCGGATTCAACCATTTATATGTAATGGACGAAAAAGGTAAAGTGAGTCAGTTAACCAAAGGTAAGTTTGAAGCGAGTGATCCGGCGATATCCAAAGACGATAAGTCGATTTACTTTAAGGGTAACCAGCAACATCCGGGCATTTACGAGATTTACCGGGTTGCCACGGATTCTGGTGAGGTGACGGCACTGACGGATTTAAAGGGCATGAACGATTTCAGTTTAAGCCCTGATGAAAGCAAGTTAATGATTGTGCATTCTGAAGTGACCATGCCGCCAGAATTGTATGTCAAAGACATTGCTAGTACGGCTAAAGCCAAACGCTTGACCCATACCGTGTCGGATGAATTTTTACAATATAACTGGAATAGCCCGGCGATTGTGCCAGTGAAATCCAGCGAATCAGTGGACCCGATTTTCACCAAGGTCTATTACCCGCAAAACCATCAACAAGGCGCTGCCCGTAAGGCGGCGATTTTCGTCCATGGTGCGGGTTATACTCAAAACTCTCATACTGGTTGGTCTTATTATTTCCATGAATTTATGTTTAATAGCCTGCTGACCCAACAGGGTTATGTGGTGATCGACATGGATTACCGAGCATCACAAGGTTATGGTCGTGATTGGCGCACCTGGATTTATCGCAATATGGGCACACCTGAAGTGCAGGACCTGAAGGATGGCGTCAACTGGATGGTCGACAACGCTAACGTCGACCGTGAGAAAGTCGGGGTATATGGCGGTTCTTACGGTGGCTTTTTGACCCTGATGTCATTGTTTAAAGAGCCGGATTTGTTCCAAGCGGGTGCGGCGATACGTTTGGTCTCTGACTGGGCCCATTATAATCATGGTTATACCGCCAATATTTTGAATATGCCTCAGGACGATGCCATTGCTTACGAGCGCAGTTCGCCGATTTATTTTGCCGAGGGTCTAAAAAATCAGTTGCTGATCAATGCGCCGATGGTGGATGACAATGTGTTCTTTCAGGATACAGTGCGGTTGGTGCAGCGCATGATTGAGCTGAAAAAACCGATGTTTGATTTGGCCATTTATCCGGTTGAACCGCATGGTTTCCGTCAACCGACCAGTTGGTTGGATGAGTATCGACGGATTTATAAGTTGTTTGAGGAGAATTTGTAACGGCTTCGTTTTGAGTTCAGAGGTGAGTGTAGATGACCTACACTCACTACTTCACCACCATCCATTTATCACCCCAACAACCATTCCCTTAATTTATCTTCAAAAAACGTCGGCGCAATCGGTTTGCTGATGTAATCACTCATGCCGATATCAAGGCATTTTTCTTTATCACCGGCCATGGCATTGGCGGTCATGGCAATAATGGGCACCTGGGTATGATGGTCGCTAGCATTGCCCTAACGGATTTGTTGGGTGGTTTCGTAGCCGTCCATCTCGGGCATTTGGCAGTCCATCAAGATTAACTGGTAGGGGAGTTCGGCGCTGTTGAGCGTTTTGAGGGCTTCAATACCATTGTTGGCCAAATCACAGCTTAACCCGTGGCTTTCCAATAAAGACACCGCCACAGCCTGATTGATAAAATTGTCTTCTACCAACAATATTCGAGTATCTGCTGCAAACGCTGGCTTAGGTGGTTGGGCGATTTCAACGGGCTGGGCGTCTCCAGCGGCTTTAAGGCCCTTCAAGTAATGATGAGTGACCAGTGGTTGCGCTTGT
>JBLGCB010000357.1:0-7214 GCA_047617105.1 Phenylobacterium sp.
CCTTCTCACTCGCCAATTTAGTCAGCTCTGCGGTCAGTTTATCCATTTCTGGCTCAATCAAATCTGCCGGACGACAAGTGATTGGTTCAGCACCGTCTAAAACTCGGGCTTGAAGCTCAGCGTTCACTGGCGCAAGCGTGGCACCATATTCACCTTTTAAGACCCCAGCGGTTTCTTTGGTCATCGATTTATAACGCTCGCCGGTTAATACGTTTAATACCGCCTGAGTACCGACGATTTGCGAGGTTGGTGTTACCAGAGGCAAAAAGCCGAGGTCTTCTCTGACTTTTGGAATTTCGGTCAATACTTCATCAAAACGGTCTGCCGCGCCCTGTTCTTTAAGCTGACCTTCCATATTGGTTAACATACCGCCCGGCACTTGTGCCGTTAAGATACGCGCATCAACGCCTTTTAATGACCCTTCAAACTGGCCATATTTACTACGAACATCACGAAAATAAGTAGCAATATCAGCCATTTGAGTTAAATCGAGGCCCGTATCTCTTGGCGTATCTTCTACCATCGCAATCAGGGTTTCGGTGGCAGTGTGACCATAAGTCATACTCATGGTGGATACTGCGCCATCAAGCATATCGATACCCGCGTCAATCGCTTTTTGACAAGAGGCGGCACTTAAGCCGGTGGTGGCATGGCAGTGCATCGCAATCGGTAGTTTCACGGTTTCTTTGAGGCGTGTCACCAAGTCAAAGGCAACATGCGGTTTAATCAAACCCGCCATATCTTTAATACAGATAGAGTGGCAACCCATATCTTCAAGTTGTTTGGCCATTTCTAACCACATCTCCATGGTGTGGACTGGACTAACGGTATATGACAGAGTGCCCTGGGCGTGTGCGCCAGAATCAACGGCTGCTTTAACAGCAGTTTGGAGGTTGCGGACATCGTTCATCGCATCGAAGATACGGAACACATCGACACCGCTTTCATGGGAGCGTTCAACAAATCGCGTGACCACGTCATCGGCATAATGGCGATAACCTAATAAGTTTTGACCACGTAACAGCATTTGCTGTTTGGTTTTTGGCATCGCTTTTTTAAAGGCGCGAATGCGTTCCCAGGGATCTTCGCCCAAATAGCGAATGCAGGAGTCGAACGTCGCTCCGCCCCAAGTTTCTACCGACCAGTAACCCATGTTATCGAGTTTTTGGGCAATCGGTAACATATCCTCTAAACGAAATCTGGTTGCCAATAGTGACTGATGTGCATCACGTAGAACCACTTCAGTTAACAATAAGGGATTAGACATGCCTTAAACTCCGCTGTTATTTTGATTGTCGATATTGATGGATGGCCGCTGTTATTGCTGCAACCGTTTGGGGTGATATTGCATCTGCTGGCTGGGGTGCAGCGACAGCAGGCGCAGAATAACTGTGCTCAGGTTCAGGTTCATCGCCAGCAATCAAGGCCAGCAATTTTGTCACCCAGACCAACAGGCCCAGAAAAACAAAAACGACAAGCATACCAATGAGCATCAAATGCCCCGCTTGTACCAGTAATTCAGCTATATCCATAGATAAACTCTCTTTGGTTAAATTATCATGAACGTGGGCATCTATTCGCCCACTCCCTACTACAACTAAACTACCCCTGTTTTACATCGTCCATGCCCTAGATTTATATCTTTAAGGGCGGTAAACCTTTACGTTAGTATAGCCACTCTCGACCAATAACAAGGCTTGAAGTTTACTCATGACGCCACGGTCACAATACAACAAATAATTCTTGCTCTGATCTAAATCGCCAAATGCAGTGGCACAACGATAAAATGGAAAATGTTGAACTTCTACATTGGCAAATTCGGCCCCCAGTTCAATTGGGTGATCTTCGTATTCATCCGGGCTGCGTATATCCAGCACGATTTCATCAGCACCAATGCTGGCCACGGCTTCGACTTCACAAACCTCTTGCTGCGCCTGTTCTTCAATCTTGCGAATATCCATCACCGTGGCATCGCTCACCACCCGGTCTAACACATCAAAATCAAAATTGGCTTCTTCTGCTTCAATCTTTTCTATTTTGGCTTTAACCGTGGGTTTTTTCGAGATAACGCCACAATATTCTGGCATTATTTTGGCAAAATCTTCCGTGCCAATGACCCGAGCAATGTCGATAATTTCTTGTTTATCGTGCTGAATCAAAGGCCGTAAAATTAGATTGGGGGTGACCCGGTCAATCACGTTTAAATTGGCCAATGTTTGGCTAGAAACTTGGCCCAAACTTTCACCAGTAACCAATGCCTGAATACCGAGTTTGTCTGCCACGCTTGACGCCGCGCGCATCATCATGCGTTTAAGCACCACGCCCATTTGGCTGTTTTCGACATTCTCTAAAATTTCACTGACCACGGGTTCAAAGTCGACGGTAATAAATTTAACTTTATGGGTCGAGCTGTAACGTTTCCACAAATAATAAGACACTTGCTTAACGCCGATTTCGTGGGCCGCACCGCCAAGATTAAAGAACAAGTAATGGGTTCTTGCGCCTTTACGCACCATCATATAACTGGCCACACCCGAGTCAAAGCCACCAGAAATCAGCGATAACACATCTTCTTGGGTCGGCAGCGGAAATCCGCCAATGCCTTTATAGCTCTTTTTGATGATATACAAGTCATCGTCTTTGATTTCGAGTTTGACGGTGACTTGCGGGTTTTTCAGCTGTACTTTAGAGGTAGGAATATTTTGATTTAAGCCACCGCCGACATACTGAGCGACATCACTGGAGGTAAAATCTTGTTTGCCTTTGCGCTTAACCCGCACGCAAAACGTGGTGTTATCTAATTGGTGTTGATAGATGGCAAAAACTTGCTGATAGATATCATCGATATCGCTGTACTTGGTTTCTTGTACATGATGAAACTGCACAATACCCGGAGTACGTTCCAGCTGTTCGATGACGGTTTGTTGCTCTGCGGAGGTAGCATCTTTAACAGACACAACAATTCTATCCCACTGATTAGAAACGTATACCGTCTCCAAAGTCCGACGCAACTGGATACGAATATTAGACTCCAGCAGCTGGGTAAACCGCTTGCGTACTGACTTGCTTTTAATAGAGATTTCTGGATGTAGCTTAACAATCAGCTTCATTAATTATATGGCCAAATGTAATAGAATTGCAGGCATTATACAGAGCCACAATCAAACCCACAACCTCCTCTAAACCCGGTTTTGCCACTCATCTATGATTAGTTCGAATAAGTTAGATCAATTTTTTACAATTTTTGTTACATTTGCAAGGAGATGGTTGATAATGCAGTCAGTTCGCTTAAATTTGACAATTTTGTATAGAATTGTTTACGTTATTTATAGCAAATAAGCCGCTAAATCTGCATGTGTAAAGAATATTGCCCACAAAAAATTACTGCCACTGCGCTAAGCCAAACAAAAAAGAAAAACCGCTTTCCTCAACCCAGATAAGATATAATCATAAAAACACACTTTGCCAGTGATCAGTCCCAGGCTGCCACCCCAAAGGATCAATATTGATGAAGCGCTTCTTTACCACCGCAGGTCCGATAAAAGCGGATTTACACTACCATATCGACCCACTTAGTCGCCTTGACTGGGAAGAGATTCAAGTGCTCATTGAGCAGCAAAAATATTTTGTATTACATGCCCCGCGCCAAACCGGTAAAACCACCACCTTGCTCGCGATGATGGAAGCGCTGAATAAATCTGGTGAATATGAAGCGGTTTACGCCAATATTGAAGCCGCCCAAGCGGCAAGAAGTGATGTTGAACACGGTATGCAATTGGTCTGTAAAGCCATTGCCGATCAGGCTTATGCCAATGATGTCACCACTGAACTACAAAAAGCCTTTACAGCACAGGCCACACAAAATGCATGGGGTGCAGCATTAACCCCGATGTTGTGCGAATGGGCCAAAGTAAGTGATAAACCCTGCGTATTATTTTTAGATGAAGTTGATTCATTGGTTGGCGATACTTTAATTTCGCTGCTGCGACAAATCAGAGCAGGTTATACCCAGCGACCAAACGCATTTCCTCTGAGTATTGTATTGTGTGGTGTACGAGACGTTCGCGACTATCGTTTTCATTCGGGTGGAGACATCATCACTGGTGGCAGCGCTTTTAACATCAAATCTGCCTCTTTGAGTATGGGCAATTTTAGCCAAGCCGAAATAAACACGCTCTATCAACAACATACCACACTAACAGGCCAGTCATTTTCAGCAGATATCTTTGAACCATTATGGCAAGACACTCAGGGACAACCCTGGCTGGTCAATGCCCTTGCGGATGAAATGGGTTGGCAAGCCAAAGAAAACCGTGACCGCAATAAACCCATCGAACTAGAAGATTATCGATGTGCCCGTGAAAGATTAATTTATTCTCGTGCAACCCATCTCGATCAACTTAGCGACAAACTCAAAGAACCTAGGGTTCACTCAGTAATCGCCCCTATGCTGGCCACCGAAACAGTGGTTGGCATCACTCAAAGTTCTCTGGATGACTTGCAATATGTCGAAGATCTCGGCCTTATCAAACTTAAACCACAGTTGGCCATCAGTAATCGAATTTATCAGGAAGTAATCCCACGCGAATTAACCTACCAAACCCAAGTCAACATCAGCCACGAGCAAGCCTGGTATCTCAATGATGATAACCAACTTGATATGGCCAAATTGCTCAGCGCTTTTCAACAATTCTTTCGCGAAAATGCCGAGTCATGGATTGAACGATTTGATTACAAAGAAGCTGGACCACAATTGCTGATGCAAGCGTTTTTGCAGCGAATAGTGAATGGAGGGGGGCGAAGGGGGACGGAAGCGAATGCCTGGAGCTTTAGTCCCCCTGAGGTGGAGGCAAGGAAGCCGACAGGGCGCACAACAGGGACGTTTAGAACGCAAAAAACAGACTCGCCAGCACAACCCTTTAATTTCTCAGGCCGAATCAACCGGGAATACGCCTTGGGAAGTCGACGCACAGATGTCATTATTGAATGGCCGACAACTGACGAAGGTTTTTATGGTGATGTACAGCGTATTGTTATTGAGCTTAAGATTCTGCACGGTGCGCTAGAAACCTGTATTAACAAAGGGCTAGAGCAAACCGCAGACTACGCTGACAAACTTGACGCTTCGCAAGCACATTTGATGGTTTTTAATCGTGATGCTGCGGTTTCGTGGGATGATAAAATTTGGCAGCGCGAAACGTGTTATCAGGGGCGGGAGATGAGTATTTGGGGGTGTTGAAACGCCCCAAACACCAACCTTTACTCTTTATGCCATGTTCATTGCTGAAAAAACTTGTGAACCACAAAATGTCCTTGACACCATTTATAAATAATGGATAACAAAAGTTGAGATGTTTTTTTATTCGTTAATGCTGAGCCAGCCTTAATAAAAGACTGAATACACAAATCGCTTTCCTCCCTACAGTAATTATTGGTAATCGCATTCAAAGTAGCATAAATACAAGATTCAGGATTGTTGCTATAAATACAGGCCTCAGCAAAAGCAACACGAAATGAAGATGGTAGGTCGTCACCATCACCTCCTAATTTTGCAAGAACACAAGTTAATTCATCAGCCACTTGCCAGTTATTGTTTTTGGCTATTTCTTCTAGAATACGACTGCCCAATGCCGTGAAATAAAAACCAAATCTAATGAGTTTAGCAACCATATCTGCGTATCGGCTTAGTGACATAATGTTGCCTTCTAACGCTTTCATTAAGACAACCTGAAGCCAAAGCCCATCAACACCAGCAATCACTTTGCTAAGTAACCTGAACTTACTATCTTCCGTGAGTAAACAATACTCTGCGCCTTGTGCCGCGACTAAACAATCATACAAAACTGGACCCAATGTTTCTGGCAGTTTCTGCATTGCACCATCAGGCTTATCTTTTTCTATTGCAGGTATTATCTCACAGTTTTCAACAATCCACTGATATAACCCTTGTTGGTTTTTAAAACTATCTTGATGTCCCTGACTGGCATGTTTATGAAACAAATCATCATCATATTCTGTCGCCACAATACCTTTTTCTTTGTTTTCAATTTCTTTTTGCCTGATTAACTGATCATAAAAATCGATGCAGGACTGAGTAACAGCGAGCTTACCCAAGGTTGCAGTGACAACATCCAATAAGTCAAAACAATACAAATTATACAATATTAGCGGATCGACAATAAATCGTCTCTTACTATCCATTAACTTAAAAGCATCTAGCCTTTCCTCATTGCTCCCACCACAATTAAAAATTTTTGTATCTGGGCTATTTTGAAGATCTATCCACATTTCAAATAAGCCCTTGCCCATTAGCTGAGCAACAGCTGAAATTGGGAGCAGCGTTGCTTTGTAGTCAGAGAGTATTTCCAAAGCGCGCTTTTCACGCTCCTTCGATTGCTCTTTCAAACCATCAAGAACCTTATAGAAGTCGGTTAAATCAACTTCTTCATCACCCTTGCCCTTAACATTAATAGGCCAACATACATCGCCGTAATCCGGAAAACGTTCTTGGAAATTGTCCTTAACATTATGAAGTAAATAGATATATTTACTTTTTACAGTATTGATCTTATAGGCACTAGATGTAAATGGGGTTGATTTTACCTCAATTGTGTCATCTTGTTGTTTCCCCATCGCAGCCTTTGAAATTACATGACCAGATGCAATCGAATTTAACGTCAATCCTTTTCTGTCGGTAATGAAATATTCTGACACGATACCGTTTTTATTTTCAATAACAATAGCCGTATCTATATCAACATATTTTTGCGTAAATACATCAGCCGTTTCTGACTTAAACAAAAGCAAATCAATGTAAGACTTATGAATTTCAGCGCTCTCAAAATGCTCCAACAATGTGGTGCTTGCCAAAGTTATACTTTGTTCAATATCGCCATATTCATATTCAAAATGTGCCAAAGTCATCAAATCACTTGCTTGTGCATAAGGAAAAGAGTAATTAGATTTAAGGTAATTGTTAATTTTACTTTCCTGCTTTAAACGCAAACACACGCGAAACCAACGCAGTAACTCCCTTAAATCTGCTGGGTTTATTTTTAAATATTCCTCTAATTCAATTTGAGCTTCTGCCCATTGGCTGGAAACTTCATAATTAACAGCAGCCATTTGACGATAAAAGCTAAGATTTCTGACATCGTTTGTTAACTTTGACAGAAGCTCAACAGTTTTTTTACGATGGTTGCAAAAATAACAAC
>JBLGCB010000358.1:0-7156 GCA_047617105.1 Phenylobacterium sp.
TGTTTTCTCTGTAAATATAAACTATACTATGTAACGTTAATTGATTTAAAACAGTTTGGTTAACCTTGTCATCGTATCATCACATATTGGCAATATAATCATCTAATAAACATGTAGTAATGCTAGTAATAGCTAATTTAACCAATAAGAAGGCCGGAGTAGAATATGATGGATTTAAACGAAAGAACAGAAGTCGTGCACGATGCTGTGAAACGTTTGGTCAGAAAACCAGCAATTAAAAATGTTTTAAATTTTTATGAGCGCACTCACATTCACAGTGAAATGGAAAAATATGTACTCAATGAAGTTAAACGTTATAACCAGGAGATGAGCCACGCCAAATAATAATGAATATATAGCAAACTGGCTATAGCAGACCACGCATAATAAACACAGTAAAAAAGAACAGTGAAGTTCGTGAATACGTAGTATGTTTGGATTTATCGTGGGGTTAGATTTGAAGATCGTTACATTACGGTGACGTTGACGCATTGGCCCCTATCATCCTATTTTTTCCTTCACCTCTATCTCCTTTATACCTCCTATATCATTTTTCTCTTTTATTATCTGTACCTCTACAGATTCTTACGCTATTTTTACCCCTAAGGCAATGATTTTTGTTTCAAAATGCAAATACCCTCAATAATTATGCTACGCTTATTGCAATGCCGTTTACGTAAAGGTAAAGTTGCGGCTGATTTTTATCTGTTAAGTTTGCTGTGGTGAGTTGTATTTGGCTTTACGTGTCATTAACGTTTGGCTGGCATAAGGTTTAGCCTTAAATAACTCAAACAAATCATCGCCTTACAATTTTATAAAGTAGAGATAGGTATGTTGAATCCAAATAACGCGACTGTGTTGGCGGTAAGTACGCCGCAATTTATTGATAATGAGGCGGTAATAATCCCCACTTATCAGGTCTTGAATAATGATGGCTCTGTGATTGAGGGGGCTGAACTACCTGACATCGACAAAGACACGGCATTGAAGATCTATGAGACGATGCAGTTTGTTCGTGTTTTAGATGACCGTATGGTGGCTGCACAAAGACAGGGGCGGATCAGTTTTTATATGCAATGCCTCGGTGAAGAAGCCGCAGTTACCGCTAGTGCGGCGGCATTAGCCCCTGAAGATATGATAATGTCTCAGTACCGCGAACATGCGGCGCTGGCTTGGCGTGGTTTTACTTTGACTCAGTTTATGGATCAGATGTTCTCTAATGAACATGATTTGGGTAAAGGACGTCAAATGCCGATTCATTATGGTACTGCCGAGTTGAACTTTATGACAGTTTCGTCACCTCTAGCCACTCAAATTCCTCAAGCCACAGGTTACGCTTACGGCCAGAAACTGGCGGGTAAGGGTGAGTGCACCATTTGTTACTTTGGTGAAGGCGCAGCGTCTGAGGGCGATTTTCATGCTGGATTGAACATGGCGGCGGTGCAACAGGCACCGGTGATCTTTTTCTGCCGTAATAATGGTTATGCGATTTCGACGCCTGCCATTGAGCAGTTCGCTGGTGATGGTATTGCCAGCCGGGGCATCGGTTATGGTATTAAAACCATTCGTGTTGACGGCTCTGATGCTTTGGCTGTGTACCATGCTACCTCTTTGGCCCGCCGTTATGCTTTGGAACATCAAAAGCCGGTATTGATTGAATCTTGCGCTTACCGTCTTGGTGGCCATTCTACTTCTGATGACCCTAGTGGTTATCGTACTAAAGACGAAGAGGGCGAATTTAGCCAAATCGATGCGATTGAAAAATACAAGTTATGGTTATTGGCCAAAGGCTGGTTGAGTACTGATGGCGAAGAAGCCAAGATGGAAACGTTGCGTCAGGAAATTCTTGCCGCGGTGAAAATCGCTGAAGTGATTGACAAACCCAGTATCGAAAGCCTGATCACCGACGTATATTATCAGCCTACTGAGCATTTACAGTCTCAATTAGACGAGCTTAAATCACACATTAAAATGTATCCAGATGCTTATCCGGTGACCGCAGGGAGAATTGAATAATGGCTAAAATGAATATGTTGCAGGCGATCAACAGCGCCCTTGACAATGCAATGGCCGACAATGACAAAGCCGTTATTTTTGGTGAAGATGTTGGTATTTTTGGTGGTGTATTCAGAGCCACCAGCAACTTACAAGAAAAATATGGTCGAGCCCGTTGCTTTAACACCCCCTTGGTGGAGCAGGGTATTATCGGTTTTGCCAATGGTCTGGCGGCACAAGGTGCCACGGCCATCGCCGAAATTCAATTCGCCGATTATATCTTCCCGGCGTTTGACCAAATTGTTAATGAATCTGCCAAATTCCGTTATCGTTCAGGTAATGAATTTGACGTTGGTAACTTGGTGGTACGCACCCCATACGGTGGTGGTATTGCCGGTGGTTTGTATCACTCCCAGTCTCCCGAAGCCTATTTTTCTCACACCCCGGGTTTGAAAATTGTAGTGCCACGTAATCCCTATCAGGCCAAAGGATTATTGTTGGCGTCGATTAAAGCAAAAGACCCGGTGATATTTTTTGAACCTAAACGTTTGTATCGTGCATCTGTTGGCGAAGTGCCAGAAGAAGCTTACGAATTGCCGATTGGTAAAGCCGAAGTGTTGAAAAATGGCGATCAAGTGACGGTATTGGCTTGGGGCGCACAAATGGAAATCATCGAAAAAGCGGTTGAAATGGCCCAAAGCGAGGGGATTTCTTGTGAGATTATTGATTTACGTTCTATCTTGCCATGGGATGTTGAAACCGTGGTTAAATCGGTGCTTAAAACTGGCCGTTTGGTTATCAACCATGAAGCGCCATTGACCAGTGGTTTTGGTGCTGAGATTGCGGCGACTATCCAGCAAGAGTGCTTCTTGCATCTTGAATCTCCGATTATGCGGGTATGTGGTCTAGATACGCCATTTCCGTTAATGCATGAAAAAGAATACCTGCCTGATCATCTTAAAACCTTCGAAGCGATAAAACGTTCGGTCAATTACTAGGAGTTTTGTTATGTCGAAAGATTTTATATTACCTGATATTGGCGAAGGTATCGTTGAGTGTGAAGTGGTCGAATGGCTGATCAGTGAAGGTGAATCGATTAAAGAAGATCAACCCGTAGCTGATGTGATGACGGACAAAGCATTGGTGCAAATTCCGTCAATGTATACAGGCGTGGTGGATAAATTGTATTATGCCCAAGGCGACATTGCCAAAGTGCATCAACCGTTGTTTGCGATTTTGGTTGATGGTGAAGCTGGTGAGGCTAAGCCCACCAATGCCACCAATGGTGCCCAAGTGAACCCGGTGATTGAACCTGCGCCTGTCTCCATCCCAGCACCTGCTGCGATGCCTGCGCCAGCGCCAGCGGCTGTGGCGGGTAAGGTCGTTGAAGACTTTATTTTGCCAGATATCGGTGAAGGTATTATCGAATGTGAAGTGGTCGATTGGTTGGTTGAAGAAGGTGAGTTGATCAACGAAGACCAGCCAGTGTGTGATGTGATGACCGACAAAGCACTGGTGCAAATTCCGTCTAAGTATACTGGTAAGATTGTTCGTTTGTATCACCAAAAAGGTGAGATAGCCAAAGTCCACAAACCTTTGTTTGCCATTGAGATTGATGGTGTAGTGACAAGCTTGGCTGGCTCAAGTGTTCCAGCAGCTGCTGTGGCGGCCCCGGAGACTGCCGTTGAGACGGCTGCTGCACCAGGGCCTCGTGGCAAAGCAGTTGCATCACCTGCGGTACGTCGTTTTGCCCGTGAGCAGAGCGTTGATATCACAGTGGTGGTGGGTTCTGGTAAAAAAGGTCGGGTGTATAAAGAAGATATTGTTAACCATCAGACTCGTCCAGCGGTTGGCGCTGCATCATCTGTGAACGCTGTGGCCGAAGCTGCTGCATTGCCTGCGGTGACTTCACCCTTTAGTGGTGGTACGCGCACAGAGCCTATTCGTGGCATAAAAGCGGCGATGGCTAAGGCGATGACGATTTCGGTGCAAACCATTCCACATTTCACTTATTGTGATGAAGTGGATATGACCGAGTTGATTGCCTTGCGCACGCGATTGAAAGAAAAGTATGCCAAACAAGATGTCAAGCTGACCATGATGCCTTTCTTTATGAAAGCGATGTCGCTGGCGTTAGCGAAGTATCCGGTGGTTAACAGCCAGCCGAATGCTGATTGCACAGAATTGACCTATATTGACGATCATAATATCGGCATGGCGGTGGATTCAAAAATTGGTTTGTTGGTGCCTAATGTTAAGCAGTGTCAAGTGAAGAGTATTATTGATATTGCGACTGAAGTGAGTCGTTTAACCACATCGGCCCGTGATGGCAGAGTGAGTCCGCAGGATTTGAAACACGGCACCATCACCATTTCAAATATTGGTGCTTTGGGTGGCACGGTGGCAACACCGATCATCAACAAGCCTGAGGTGGCAATTGTCGCTTTGGGTAAATTACAGAAGTTGCCAAGATTTAATGCGGCGGGTGAAGTGGAAGCACGTCAGATTATGCAAATCAGTTGGTCTGGTGACCATCGAATTATTGATGGCGGTACTATTGCTCGGTTCTGTAATTTGTGGAAAGATTACTTGGAAGATCCAACCAATATGTTGGCTGAGATGCGTTAATTGTTGGAGCGGCGTCCCGCCGCGAACTGGGTTGAAGACACAGCTGTGACTTCGACCTAGTGCTGACTTTGAAGCAGTGCTGACTTCGAAGCAGTGCTGACTTCGTCAGCATTCGTGGCGGGACGCCACTCCCACTCCCACAGACCAGTAAGTTACATCTGCTGAACATATTTATAAAGTGCTTCTAAAACGCCCATCTTTTCGACATCTTCGGCGTGTTCATGGGCCATATTTTCTAGCTCAATGGTAAATTCAGCCATGGTTAAATTAGGTGAATCTTTGCCATCCATCAGCTTTTCTTTACGGTAGTTCTGCCACTTCATTTGTTCTTGTTCATTCAAACTAAACGGATAGTTTCTCGCTTTATAGCGAAAAAATAGTTCGACAAAACGCGGGTCATCAAACTGTAAATCCAGTGCAGCGAGATTTTCAGGGGCGCATTGATGAATGATATCAAACTTGGCTTTATCGCCTTTAGAAGTAAACCCGCCGGAATATAAGCCATAGTCTGGATTGGTTTCTGGTTTCATCGGTTCGCTATGGGCGAATACCTGCGCCAGTTTGTCGCGCAGCTCGGGGTTCTTTTTTAGAATATCAAGATGTTGTAGGCATTTTTCACGGGGGATATTGAGCCTAGCGGCATTTTCAGGGATCAGCGTTTTTGCTGGCGCAACTACCGGACATTTATTGATATGAATGTTTTTCAGCCCAACTCGTTCTTCGCCTTCAGCCAAATCTTCAGTTTTGGTATACAGTTTTTGTTTGATTTCTTCGCTGGTTAAATCGATTAATGGGGTTGGATCTGTCATTAAATCGTAGCAGATCACCGCATTTTTATTATCAGGATGATAAGCAATGGGTGAAACCCAACTGGTACAGCCATGTTCGGCAGAAATCATCGATGAAACGTGCATCACCGGGGTCATCTTGTAGACATCAATCAGCGCGGCCACTTCGCGTTTATTGCGTAACTTAAACAAAAAATCATATAGCTTGGGTTGGTGGGATTTAATCAGCTTAGCCACTTCGATGGTGGCAATGACATCTGACAGCGCATCGTGAGCATTGCCATGTTCGATGTTATTGGCTTTGGTTAAATCTTCAAGTTTAAAACTCGGTTTGCCATCTTCGCGCAAAGGCCAGTTGATGCCTTCGGGGCGCAGGGCATAACAGGCGCGGACCATATCAATGATATCCCAGCGCGAGTTACCATCTTGCCATTCACGGGCGTAGGGGTCATAGAAGTTGCGAAAAAATGCGTAGCGGGTGACTTCATCATCAAAACGAATATTGTTGTAACCGGCAACACAAGTATTGGGGGTTGAGAATTCTTGGTGAATTTTGGCGATAAATTCGGCTTCAATATAACCTTGGCTTTGGGTCACTTGTGGTTTGATGCCAGTCACTAGCGCGGCTGTTGGATGAGGCAAATAATCATTGGCCAATTGACAATAAACCACCAAAGGTTCACCGATGATATTTAAATCCAAGTCGGTGCGAATGCCAGCAAATTGCGACGGGCGATCCTTTTTGGGTTTTGCGCCCCATGTCTCGTAATCGTGCCAGTAGATGGTTTGTTGATTTGCCGTATTGAAGGTCATAAGAAAACAGTTCGCCGTTAAGTGTTTAATTTGGATAGGTTGGATTCATCGTCAGCCCATTTCAAGCCGGGGTAGTATATACCAGAATCAGCCGATGGGTGAACAGAAATGGTGATAACGGCGAGGAAAAACGCGTAGTGGCACCACCTCGGCCACAAGCGTGGGGACAGAGGTGTTTGAAATCATATTGTGAAAAGTGTTGGGAAAGCACTGATTTTTTTACCTATCTTAATGAGCAACGTTAGATTATTGAGAGTATGGTTGCTGTGATAGTAATATTAACAGCATATTCTTATTCGCAAGCTTTTCGTCTCACATCACTTTTATTGGAAATCAGTCTCTCATTTACAAAAACGATGTCTAGGTCAGGATCAGTTGTTATGCCAGACTCTTTTCTTAGCATTTCATACCTGAAATGATTAATCTGGGAATCATGAAAAGCCACCTCTGTTTCATTAAATGCATTGTGTTCTTTGATACTTTCTTGAACACTACAGGTGTTGCAGTCTGGCATTCTGACTCCAACAGAAACGGATTGCAGGCTTTTAACTTCAAATGGTATCTTCTTAAAGTCAGAACTAGGCCCTCTAGTGTTAATGATTAAACGATATTCCTTTTCATATGCCCAATGTAGTGATTTTCTTGTCATGGAATTTAACAACATACGGTCTCTTTCGTCGTCCTGGGTGTTTGATGTCAATAAATACGTAGGGTATTTGGAACTGTATTCAACTTCACCAAAAAAGACTTTCCCCAAGTCCTGTTTAAGGAAGAGGTGCTCGATTGAAAACTCTAAACAGATACCGGTGTTAACGGCGGAGCATTTCCGCCTAAAGATGGCGAATATTACTTTACGTAAAAAAGGGATAGCCCGAATTCCTGTCATTCCTTTTTTGTCACTGTCGGCACCTCAGAACGGATCATAGCCCTCA
>JBLGCB010000359.1:0-7085 GCA_047617105.1 Phenylobacterium sp.
GGCTTTATTATGTTCACCCAATGATTGCCAAGCAACACCGATATTATTTCGATAAAGGGCGACTTGAGGATATTCGGCTCCATTAGTCTTTAATTCACTGACCAATGCCAACTCATAATATTCAATAGCTTTGCGGTATTCACTCAATGAATCCCAAGCCATTCCTATATTGTTTCGATAAATGGCAACATTAGGGTGTTCTTCATCATAAGTCTTTAAGTCACTGGCCAATGCCAACTCAAAGTACTCAATGGCTTTGTGGTATTCGCCCAATTCATGCCAAGACGTTCCGATATTATTAAGTCGAATAGCAACTTTAGGGTGCTCTTCACCATAAGTCTTTAAATCACTGGCTAATGCCAACTCATAATAATCAATGGCTTGTTTATATCGCGCCAAAGTTTCATTAATACTTCCAGCATCATTGGCATAAAGCGAATTATCAGGCTGCAAAGCCGCTGCTTTTTCATAACTCGTTCTGGCCTGCTCATATTGTAGATTCTTCCGATACAACTTGCCCTTTTCAAAATAACTTTGCGCCAGTGCTTTGTTATCTTGCTCAGGCAATGCCTCTTCATCATGCGCCATAGCTAACCCTTTATGAATCTTGTGTATTAGTTCACCAACCAAAGAGACTATCCTGCCTGATATAATCAATTAAGCAAGTGGGGATCGTCGATTTTTGACCCCCCACATCTCGCGAGGCTGTGTCAAAGCTCCAATCCTGCGTAGGATGAGGTAGAGCCGAAGGCGAAACCCATCATCATTGAGCTGAAAACGATGATATTTTGCTGCTATCACGCCCAAATGATGGGTTTCGCTGCGCTCTACGCCATCCTACGGAAGTTTTTACACAAGCTGGCGCACGCTTAAGATCATTAATCAGCCCATGTCTTAATTCACATCCAGCGTCACACCGCTATAATCAATAAACCCACGCAAGCCGATATGAACAACCTCGCCACCATCAACAGCAACCGTACAACTTTCACTGTTACCCCAACGATAAGGACGACACTGATAAAGCGATGTCGAAGGCTCTACACCCTTGTTAACATATAAATCTACATCACCAGTGCCGCCAGTGGTGGTCACCTTAATTGAACTCTTCCCTTGTGGTACTGCATAGACAAAACGAGTTCACTCGCCCTGGCTGCCAGCAATATCAGCCTGTGGAAATTCACTGACCGCCTCGGTCACGGTCACCGTCTGAGCCTGCGTATTGGTTAAACCCGAATCATCCGCCACTTTCAAATAGACATTATAAGTGCCCGCACTGGCGAAGGTATGCTGCACTTTAACGCCATTGATAACGTTATTGTTGATGCTCCATGAGTAATCGACTATGGTGCCATCCGAGTCAGATGAATCACTACCATCGAATTCGCAGCTCAGATTTGTACAACTCACTGTGCCACGGGCCACAGGCGCTTGGCCACCCGGCGGTGTCGGACGGAAAAACTCAGCAACTTCTGGCCAGATTCTTTCGATTTTCACTCCTTTATTTTCACAACCACCAAAATGGTGTAATGCAATCACCTTATTGCTACTTCCAGCGAGCACCGGAGAACCTGATGAGCCGCCTGTGGTATCGCAAAAATAACCAGTATCGGTGTCAGCTGCCCTACCGTAAGCACTGGCCACGTCGATGCGACACAGACCACCGACATTTTGATCACTTTCAATCGCCAACTCTTTGGGATTGCCCGCACCATGTTGTGGAATATAAATAATCTCACCAAGCTCTGGCGCACGCGGATCTAAACCAAAGTGGCCAAACGAAGTCACTTGTGCAAAGTCATTAACGGTAAACAAAGTATAATCTAGCTGGTAATTGGTTTTTAACAAGTCTTTACCAGTGACCTTCACCACTTTACTGTTATCGACAGTGCCGTTACAGGTATCAGCCTGATAGTTAAACCAAATCTCTGTATTTTCGAGTCTATCTTGGTTGTCCAAACAATGGTTATTGGTAAACATACGGTTGGTATCACTGGCGCGCCAGCCAGTACATAAACCAGAACCTGCCATTAATAGCCGTGCTACTGGGCTAGTGCGTGCATATTCTACCGGGTGACTTGATGACCAACAGGCCACATCACGGCGCTCATTCACCCCACAGCTAGAAAATGGTTCTGAACCCACAACATCCAACACAGGAGAGATAGCTTGTGCCTGGGCCGCTTTATCAGCCAGGCTGTCTTCACTGCTACCAGCGTTAAATTTATCGACTTTGATGGCGTGCTGTTTTTGCCACACAACCCCTGGTGGTACTATCAGCTTAACGATGGCGGTATCGCCAAACACTGACATCGCCGCGAACTGGTTCAGACCGTTCTCACCAGCACTGGCACTGAAAGTTGCGCTTTTATGGTCTTGACCATCGTAACGATAACTTTCTTTGCCAGTAAGATCAGAGACGGTGACATAAGCCCCGGCAGGTAAATTAAAATGGCTGAAGTGGACTTTAATAAAGACCGCACCAGCTTGTTTAATGGTGATTTCATTGCTGCTTTGTACCCCCGCCACCGCTGAGGTTAACGGTGCCAATGTCATGGCTTGCTTCACAGTATCTGCGATCACTACGGGTTTGGGGTTAGTATAATGACTTGAATCGAGGTTAGATTGAGCAAACGCGGTCATGGATGTTGCAGTAACAGTGCCAATGGCCAACGCAATTAAGGTGTGTTTAAACATTTTTTATACCTATTAGATTATTTATTGTTGTTGTTTTCATCCGCGACTCTGACTGAACCCGGGATGAATTTGATTTGTAACCAAACTCAGTTTAGAGGCTTTTGGCGTCATGTATACATCCGTTATGTATCGGTTTTTATCATAAGTTAACTGCGACTTTTTCAGCAACCTTAAGATTGTTAACCAGGTTAATAGGACCCAAAATAACGGAGGAATTCAATAGGATTGGCTGGTGAGTGTTTTACAGGGGAAAGGATTGGAGGTTCAGAAACAAAAATGGCCCTCAACCATCTCTGGTTGAAAGCCATTTTTTATGCATCTGGGTTTAGAGCTTCGCGGCGAGACGCCGCTCCCACGTTACGACGCTTTAGCCTCTTTCAATGAATCAGCAATCAAAAATGCCAGTTCCATGACCTGATCAGCATTAAGACGTGGATCACATTGGGTTTTGTAACGATGCATCAAATCATCTTCTGACAAGCCATAAGCACCACCTGTACATTCGGTGACGTGCTGACCGGTCATTTCCAAATGGATACCACCTGCATAACTACCCTCAGATTTGTGAACCGCGAAGAACTGCCGGATTTCTCGTAAAATCGCATCGAAGTTACGGGTTTTCAGACCATTAGCCGCACTCACCGTGTTGCCATGCATCGGGTCACTACTCCAGATAACCTTACGGCCTTCTTGCTCGACTTTACGCACCAATGCTGGCAGTTTGTCGGCCAGTGTATCAGCACCCATACGAGTGATCAGCGTCAATCGACCTGGGTCGTTGTCAGGGTTCACCGCATCAACCAGACGAATCAAGTCATCAGGTTTCATATTTGGACCAACCTTCACGCCGATTGGGTTGTGCAAACCACGGAAGAATTCAATATGAGCATTTTCTAATTGACGCGTACGCTCGCCAATCCACAAGAAATGCGCAGAACAATCATACCAGTTGCCCGTTAAGTGATCACGACGGGTCAAGGCTTCTTCGTAATTAAGCAATAATGCTTCGTGCGAAGTAAACAATTGGGTTTCTTTGATCGCAGGCACTGCCTCAGAAGAAATACCACACACTTCCATAAACGTCAGCGCTTCTTGGATACGGTCTGCCATATCTTGATAACGCTCTTTGAGCGGGTTAGCGGCAACAAAACTCATGTTCCAGCGATTCACTTCATGTAAATCGGCCAAACCACCTTGAGCAAATGCGCGCAACAAGTTTAAGGTTGACGATGAACGATAATACGCTTTCACCAAACGTTCTGGATCAGGTATCCGCGCCTCGGCGGTAAATTCATTGCCATTAACAATATCACCGCGATAAGTCGGCAGGGTAATGCCATCTCTGGTCTCGGTGTCAGAGGAACGAGGTTTGGCATACTGGCCAGCCATACGCGCCACTTTAACGATGGGGCAAGAGCCACCAAACGTTAATACCACGGCCATTTGCAATAACACTTTAAAAGTGTCACGAATCATTGGTGCATTAAAATCTGAAAACGATTCTGCACAATCACCACCTTGGAGCAAAAAACCTTGTCCTTCAACGACGCCAGACAAGCGTTTTTTCAAGTCACGAATTTCAGCCGCAAAAACCAAAGGGGGATAAGTTTTTAACTGCTCTTCGATACCCAACAATTTGTTGGTATCTTGGTATGTCGGTTGTTGAACAATAGGGAAATCACGCCAGCTATTGGGAAGCCATAAACTCATTTGGGTACCACCAGAAATAAAAAAGTCAAAAAGAAATTGTTCTTGCGACGAAATTAAAGGGTATAAGCGACAATTGCAATAGTTATTTTACAATCGGCCAAACTAATCGCAAAACCCCGATAAATAAGGACATTTTACCATTCAGCTGCAACCAAATACCCGGCACTTTCAATGATTAATTTGCCAACTGCAATGAGTACCGTTCGCACATGATTACACTTGCTAAAAGTGCCAAGATGATCAATTCTAACCACCATCAGGCTTATTATCTTGCAAGGCAGTGAAAAAACGTCCTATGACAGAACAAAAACCTAAAATCCCCAGCCAGTTTTTCCAGTGGTTTGACAGCCTTAAGCAAGGTTACGAAAACAGCATCCACAAATTGTTCAGCCGGGTTGAAGCAGTTAATGAAGATCATAAAAAACAAATGACCTCTGTCTACCAAAGCCAGATTGATGATCTCAAAGTTAACCAAACCGATCACATTGACAGCCTCAAAGACAATCTGAAAACACAAACCGCCCAAGCCAATAATCGCATCCGCCAACTCGAAAAAGATGCCGGTTTTTATCAAGATCAAATAAAAAGCCAAAATAACACCATCGAAAAACTCAACGCCCGCTACGATGCGGTGATCTTTGCGCTTAAAGATAAAATGGACAATAAAGAACTGGCCCATGTGATCAAGGATATTTCACCGCTCACACCACTAACACCGCCAAAAGCCTCTCCACTAACTCCGACAAAGCCAGAACAACCTGAACCGAAACAAGACACTGAGTCCAAGCCAGAAGCCGAAACTAAGTCAGAACCAGAAGTGGCCAACGACTTTATTCAACAGGTTTCTGCCAAAATGGCCCAGAGCCATCACAACGAACCAGAACCTAAACCTAAAACGACAACCGAATCAGCAGCACCCACTGAAGAATCAACGGCAGATGGTCAAGATGATGATCATGAAAAGATTATCGAACAGGCTTTTTCTGCTCGCAAGAGCCAAAACTTTGAACAAGCGTATGAGCTATTTTTAGCCGCCGCCAATCTTGGCAATGAAAAAGCCATGGGCGCCATCGGCAGAGCGCATTTTATTGGCGAAGGGACTTATCTGGATAAACCAACCGGTTTGGCGTGGTTAATTATTGCCGCCGATCATGATTTTGAACCCGCGATGCAAAAGGTGGCAAGTGCCAAAATCAAATCTCCCGCGCTTTACCAAAGTGCTTTTGAACTGGCATTAACCCTGTTATCAGAAGAGCCGTTAACATAGACAGATAACAATTAATAACAACTTTTTGCTTATTTTTTCACAAACACGGTTTATTTTCTGGCAATAATGGTCTATTTTTAACACTCAACAAATAGATTGGGACGCAAAGTACAGATGCAGGATGGAATAACCAATAATAAAACCATATTAATTGTAGATGATGTAAAAGCGATTCGAGAGCGGCTAAGACAGCTCCTCAACGGCATGGGATTTAGCCGCATAGACTGCGCCGCCAATGCCAAAACGGCCTATCAGCACTTAGAGGCCAAACCTTACGACATAATTTTTTTAGACATTGAGCTGCCGGATTCTAACGGCAAAGAAATGCTCGATTGTATTTCTGATGAATACGCCCACTCTAAAGTGGTGATGTGCTCAGGCAATAACTCCCTCGAAAACATCCGCCAAACCTGGGAAATGGGTGCCAAAGGCTTTATTTCAAAACCCCTTAATGAGAAAAAAGTGGCCACAATTGTTAAGCGATTGGAACGCTTCTGACAATATTTTACCCCGAGAAATTGGACATATGCCATTTTAACGACCACTATTGATAAACGTCTGTTTTAAAATAAGAAGTTGGTGATGGCAAACTCCATTAATGAAGCAATCAAGCAAATTAATCAGGTTATTTTAGGCAAGGAAAAAGAAACCAAACTGGCCTTGTGCTGCTTACTGGCAAAAGGTCATTTGCTGATCGAAGACTTGCCCGGCATGGGTAAAACCACCCTATCCCACGCGCTGGCCTCCACCCTCGGGTTATCTTATTCTCGAGTCCAGTTTACCAGTGATTTATTACCCTCAGATATCACCGGCATTTCGATTTTTAACCAACAGAAACATGAGTTCACTTTTCACCAAGGCCCTATTTTTAATCAAGTGGTGCTGGCCGATGAAATCAACCGTGCCAGCCCGAAAACCCAAAGCGCCCTGCTCGAAGCCATGGAAGAACGGCAGGTCAGTATTGATGGCAACACCCATAAGCTGCCAGCACCCTTTTTTGTTATTGCCACCCAAAACCCATTACATCAATCTGGCACCTTTCCTTTACCTGAGTCTCAACTCGACCGCTTTTTAATGCGCATCACTTTGGGTTTTCCGCCCCTTGAAGCCGAAAAGAAAATGCTTGATGTACGTTACAGCCAAGAAAAAACCGACCTTAAAGCCATTATTGGCCAAACCATGTTAGAGGAGATTCAACAAGCGGTTGAACAAGTCACCGCCAAAGAACCGGTGATTGACTATATTTTACGTCTGGTGACCCTAACCCGCGTGTCTGACGACTATCCTCACGCCCTGTCACCACGCGCCACCATTGCGCTGTTAAAAGCCGCCAAGGCTTGGGCGATTATTGATAACCGAGATTATGTCACGCATGAGGATGTGCAAATTGTATTACCTTCTGTGGTTGAAC
>JBLGCB010000360.1:0-7066 GCA_047617105.1 Phenylobacterium sp.
CAAAATCGAATAACTGCGGAACGACTCCCCAAAACATTAGACAAACAATGTTCCATTATACTCGTAATACTGAATACGTTGACTTTTGCCTTAAAGTCACCGATCAGCTGTCAAGTGAACATAGTATTACAAATGACTCTAATGGAAAAGTAGTTTTAATGTACGGAATAGTTGAAGAAAGTGGTATTGGTTTATGCATCAGAAATTTGGGATGGGGCGAGTTTGCTATATTACCTGAACAATATAACTACCTTTTAGAATAAGAATCAAAGTGCAATAATACGTGCAATATCTTGGTTTAACATCTCTGACATAAAGCTGATATAATCGCCAAAAGAAGCATTTTTTTGCCACTGAAGAATGACTTCTACATACTTTTGGCCCACTTGTTTTATATTCAAAAATGTCTTTTTACTTTTGTTGACGAGCGTGCGTAATTCATTTGAAGAGGTCAAAAAATTGAGAAACCAAACATTCTTAACATTTTTTGTGATCTCTACCAATCCGGGGTTTAGCGCTCTTAAGTCTGTCTGTAACGTATTGACATATATCACTCTTTTCTTCACCAGGTGTTTTCTTCTACAGGTTAACTGTTTAAGTTGCTGGTTAACTTGAGGGATCGGGTAGACTTCCTGCAACACATTTATAGCAAGCGGTAGTGTTTGCTGGGGCTGGAAAAGTTCAAGTTTTTTACGGGAATCTATCGGATCTGTTTTCGCCGGGCTCGGAAAGATCTCCTTAAAGCGAGCAAGTTTTAAATTGTTGATGTTGAGCAAGCGATAAGGCTTTGCCTGAATCATGCGACCCAATGGCCTGGCATGGCCGTTATAACCTTCCATTGCGAGGGAGGCGTCGCCATTACTTTGGGTCTTGTTTAGTTTGATCAAAAAATTCGGCAAAAGCTGCCTTATCATGATTGAGTTAACCTTTCGGTAACGAACCATTTTAGGCACGCTACTGTCATAATTAGGTGTAGTTGTTAAATGCTTAATTGTCCTGGCAATACTTACTCATCACCTACTAATTTTAATGGTAGACCCTTTTGATTTATTTATTTTCTTTAGAGTAAACATGTATATAGATGGCATCAAAATGTTACCAAAAACAATTACATCTTCTGGCCATTTGGCTACAGATTTCAAAGAGTTATTTAGCTCAGAAGAGGCTAGAGAAGCAAAAGGCGTTGTTTATTTCTTTATGTCTGAAAAGCCGATACCTAGAGTGCGTGGCGAATCTAATATTTTGTATATTGGAAAGACAAGCCAATCATTACATAAGAGATACTTTCGTTATTGTAATAAATTGGCCTCAAGAGCAAGTGGCAAGTTTTACGAATATATTGTAAAAAATTATGGTGGTATCTCTTTGGGTTATTTGGTTTCGGATAATCCAAAAGTTATGGAGGCCGAGTACTTCAAAAAATATCATAAGGCATATTTAGAATATCCGCCTAAATCAAAAGTTGGTTGAAAGACCCAATTAAAAAAGTCCCTTAATCAATGCTTTACAAAGCTGTAAAAAAAACTTGTTAGACTGAAAGATATCAACTAAAATATATTCGCAATTAGTGTAAATAAATAATCCACTTTTTGCCAACACCAACAAATTGGAATTTGGTTTTTTTTCGGATACATCTGTACAATGGAGCATATTTGTTAGTTACGCTTGCAGCACGTTTATTGCTAAACATGCTGATGTTTTTGATGCTGTGTTTTGTATCAACAACGTTGGCAGTCACTGTTGACATCCGTAGTAATGGTGTACTTGTCGACGGCGCGCAAACCGCCTCTTACACTGCTGCCATTGAAAACTGTCATGACTTGGTTGGCGTTGAGTTTTCGGTGGGCAGTCAAACCCAAGTTATGGATGCCAGTGATAAACTGTTTAATCAAAACGCCCATCATGGCTGCTTATATACCATGGATGGCGCTGGTGACAATCTACTTTCTCCCGCGATTAAACTGACCTTCGCCGATAATACTGAACAACTTTATAGTGAAACCTTTGTCGTTGAGACGGTTAAGCCAGTCATTTCATTTGATCAGGTGGCGATAAAAAATGTCGCCGGTCAGCAACAGCTGATCACCACCGTACAAGCCAGTGATGACAATGATATTGCTTATCTGACCTATTCAATCATTGGCATTCGCGCCTCGGATTTACGCAGTGTCGGCGGGGTGATTGAAAAAGCCCAAGCGCTCGCTTATGCCAAAACTGATGGCGCTGTGCGGGTTTATCCAAATGCTGATGATCAAGGCCAATTTAATTTCAAACTGGCGATCCAAAGCCGTTTAAGTGCCCAAGCGATTGCCCGCGATGCCATTGTGATGTTAACGGTGGCAGTGGTTGACGCCTCGGGCAATCAAAGTACCCTATCAAAAATAGCCTTTACCGGTGACAGCATTGTTGAAAATGTTATTGGTATGTCGGTTCATCCACAAAAGTTAATCTTTACCAATCCCCTTGAAACCGCCGCGGTGATACCCACCGTCGATTTTGAGTTTCGTGGTGCTACGGTATTATCAGGGGCGGGCACCGGGGTTAATTACAGTGCTTCCCATCCCGATATTGTTAATGTGACCCCACAAGGCACGGTTTATCCGCTGAGTGAGACGGCCGTTGCAGCCAATGGCGAAACCGTTTCAATTATAGTCAGTTATCCCGGCTTGGACAGTATTGCTATACCGGTTGAAGTGAATTTTAGTAAAACCATCAGTGCGATTAAGCCAAAGGGATTGGTGCCAGGCCAAGTCTTTGTGATTAATCGTCTGCATGATCCCCAGCTGTTGCCCGAGATGCTGGCGGTGTTTAATGACGGCAGTGAAGCCGAAGTTGGCACCCAGTTGACTTTTCAATATAGCTTGCCTGACGCTGCTGTGGGTCTGTTGGCTTTGGCCAGCGACAGAACATTAACCGCCCGGGTGGCCATACCGTTGACTGCCCCGGTCAATTTGCAGATTCGTTTAAAAGAGCAGCCAGCATTGGTGTTTGAGCTGCCCATTGCGGCAGTGGATGCATTACCAGATATCATTCTTAATGTACCAGACAGTGTCAGTGTGGATTCGGCGTTGGTGATTAAAGGCCATCCTGAGGATGATGTTGGTATTGAGGCGGTGGCTTTTTATCTTGATGGTGTGGTGATTAGCACCCATACCGAGCCGCCTTATGAAGTGTCTTTACCCATTACTGCCGATATGCAAGGTAGAGGGTTAGTGCTCCATGGTGTGGCCACCGATACTTTGGGCCAAACCCGCGCCAGTGCTGATTATGTGGTGAGTGTGGTGCGTTCTAACACCCCAACCATGCCGGATTTTGCGATGGATTTTCCCCTCAATAATCAACGGTTTGTTGAAAAAAGCAATATTCGTTACCAAATTAGCCACTTTTTGGGTTTCATTGATGAACCAGAAAAATTAGAACAAAACTCGGGTATTCGCTATGTTGAGTTTTTGTCAGATGGCCGCAAAGTAGGGCAGAGTACCAATTCATTTTTTGAACAGCGGCCGATGCCCGTAGACCGCACCGGTTTGTTTGAAGTGTGGCGCTTTGATGGCAAAACCGCCAATATTTCGGTGGTTGAAACCTCTGTGGCCATCGAAGCCCGGGCTCATACCTTTAGTCTCAATGCCAATTCTCCAAGCAGAATTATCCGTATACTGGCCAACCAGCCAGCCACCGGGACCATTGTCACACCCATCGCAGGTCAAATTGCCACGGTGGGCCAGCCAATGACGGTAGAAGTGGCGGTGATTGATGATACGCTGTCCAACGGTACTACCATTGAATTACAGCTTAATGGTAATGCCATTGATCAGCTATTTTACTTTGCCGCTGGAGAGGCGGGTAATGGCACCTTTGATTTACAACAAACGGTACAATCGTTTGAATTGCCGATATCGGCGGAGTTGTTGGGTGAAACCCTGACCTTAACCGCCAGAATTGTCGATTATCATAATACAGAAACCCTGACTGAGGCGGTGAGTATTGCCGTTAAAGCCGATCAGGCCCCGACGGTGGCGATTAGTCATCCGGTAGAAGGTTCTAGCTGGGTCGCGGGGTTGCCGATTGAACTCAGGGCGCAGGCCAGCGACGATGTACAGATTGATGCGGTGGAATTTTATGTCAACGACCACCTGGTGGGCAGTGATTTACGCGCCCCTTATAACCTGCCTTATGAAACCACCACCATTACCGGCACTGAACAGACGTTAAGCATTTATGCCCAAGTGCTGGACTCTCAGGGGCACAGCGCCACAAGCCAAACGGTGACGGTCACCTTGGGTAAAGATGAAGAACGACCAGTGCTGAATATTGTCTCTCCTGAGGTTACCCGGGTTGAGGGGCCATTGAGCTTAAGTGAAGTGGTCGAAAACAGTGAGATGGTGCTTAAAATCGCCGGTTTTGATAATGTTGGTGTGACTGAGTTGTCTTTGTCTGGTATTCGCAAAGACGGTGCCCGTTATGTCTTAACTGGCAATAGCGGTGATACCGTCAGTGGTGAAGATTTTGCGCCGCAGCAAATCCCTGGCGGCATTAACGCGTATTCAGCGTTAAAAATTGTTTCAATTCCACTTTTTTCAAACCTTAGCAACACCGAATACGACAGCTATACCGTGGTGGCGACCGCTGCGGATGCGGTGGGTAATATCAGTGTGGCCGAGCAGGTGATCGCGGTGTCACCAGACCAGATTCCGGTGGTTAAAGAGGTTAATTTTCAACAGTCGGCCTATTTTGCCCAAAACCTAGTGAAATTCGATGTCTTTGCCACTGATGATCGCGGGGTTGAGGCGCTGAGCATTGATTATTTCAAAGCGGGTGAGAGCCAGCCTTTTGCCACTCAAACCCAGGACAAAGCGCAAGGGTTAGTCACCGCTAAAGCATTAAGTGCCAACTTTGTGCTCGATTTGACCCAGTATAATCTTGCCAATACGGCGCAGACCATCACGGTTCAGGTGACTGCGAAGGACAATAATCAGCTGTTATCGGCGCTGTTTGACACCAGTTTTGCGATTAAAGCGGATGTGAAGGGGCCGATAGCCGCGCTGAATATGCCCATTATTGGTTCTACTTTATATAACACTCAGCCGACAACCATTCACTGGGTGGTGAAAGATAATAGTTTTATTAAGCAAATTCAATTGCTTAACCGAGGGACTGTGATTGCGACGGTGAATCCGAACAGCGAATTTATCAATGAAAATAGCGTTCAATATACGGTCAATGAAGCCAGCGATGATTTGCAGCTTACCCTGATCAGCACCGATATTTTTGATAATCAATCGAGCAATGACTGGTTTTTTAAAGTTGCCGATGATCAGCCACCGACGGTCAATCTTAGAGCACCAGCACCGGGCAGCCGTTTGATTGAAGGTGAAGCGTTTACCTTGTCGGCCAATGTCGGTGATGATAAACAAGTGACCGAGGCGTTGTTCTTTATTCGCTTCAAAGACGGTGAAACGGTGATCAGCGAAGAGTTTAGCCAGGCGTTTGGTGCCGATGAAGTGGCTGCGGCCATCGAACAAGGGTTGTTTTTAAGCGTTGGGATGCGAGTGCCGCATAAACCGGATGTTGGTTTGGTTGAAATTGGTGTTCGGGTCACCGACAGTGCCGGGTTATTTAGCGAAGCCTTGCTGGAAATGGACATTCTCAACGATGAAGAAGCACCGAGAATCAGTCGCCTGATGCCGGACAGTGATTTTTCTATTTTGCCCGGCGACAGTTTTGATATCAGCGGTGAAGCCAATGATAATTTGTATATCAATCAAATTGAGGCGTATTTGATTGATCAAAATGGCCAAGAAACCCTGCTCGATTGGCAAGTGCTGGCCCGTGAGGACAAACTTGAAACCCTGACCATGCCCGATCCGATAACCCTAGGTGAAGTGATCATCGGTGAGCGTTATTACAGCGATTTTTCAGGCAGTATTGTGATTTCAGAAGATTACGTTAATCGGGTCGGTGAAACCTTTAAATTGGTGTTTAAAGCCAGTGATAACGGGGTCAACACCAGCGTCACTGGAGCCGTGAATTTGACCATTGCCGCCGATGAACAAAACCCACAAATCACGGTGCAGCAGCCGCTAGCTCGGGTGGTTGAACGTCAGATTTTGCCGATAGTGGTGGATATTAAAGATAACCTGGGTATCGAGTCATTTAAGCTTTATATGAGTGATACACCGAGTGTGATATTGGCTGAGCAAAGCGGTCTTTTAACCAAAGAGGTTCATCTCGACAGCGCTTATCTTGGCCGCGAGCTACTGCTAGATTTACATCAATATTCCCCCATACCCGACAGCGGAAAAACCATTGCGCTGGTGATCGAAGCCACCGATACCTCAGGCAATAGCGCCAGTACGTCATACAATATCACTATTTCGCCAGACGAGTTGCCGACCGTTGCTTTGTCGGCGGTGTCTCCGGCCCAATGGTTAAAGGGCGGGGCGGGTTACCATACCTTTGAGTTAAGCGATGATTTTGTCAATGGGCAGGCGGTGGCCAAATTTATGCCCGCTTATGCTTCATTGTCTGCCATCACTGCCACCGGTGCCCCCCGGTCTGCGACCGCCAATCTGTCGCCCACCGTTGAATATGACGTTGATGCGCAATTGTTTGCTGAGTTTGATTATCCTGAGGCGGGTAATATCAGCGCTCGGGTACTGTTGGCGGGCAAGTCTTATATAGAGGTTGATGCTGGTAAGTTACGTTTGTTTGGCCATGATGCTGATATTAGTAGTCGTTTTAGTATCAACCCAGGGAGCGACATCGTCACCAGTTACCGAGTCAGGGCCTATAGTGACAACCAGTGTCAGGTGTTGCAAAGCGATACTTTGATCACCGACCCGGCAGGTTTCAGCCTAGAGACGTTTTTTGGTGACAATACCGTCGCGTTGCTGATTGAACCCGCGTTTGAAAATACCGCCGGTGGCCCGATACCCGATTTTATTAAAACCATCAGAGTCGATATTAACAGTCAAAAAGAGCAAAGCCGTTATATCAGCCAAAGCATTACCCGTAGCATTGCCAAGGAATCGGTAAAAGTGGCATTGGTGGTGGCCGATGAAGGGGC
>JBLGCB010000361.1:0-7064 GCA_047617105.1 Phenylobacterium sp.
ATCAGTTTGCCATGCGTTTGGCTCAATGTTTTTTGCGCCGTGAGTTCTGTCATTAAAGGTAGCAGATTTAAGCCGACACTGCTGCCAGCCGTATCTTCAACACCCTCAGGGTCATCAATAACTTTGCCCAACATTTGATAACCACCACAAATGCCGAGGACTTTTCCGCCATAACGCAGATGTTTATTAATATCGTGATGCCAGTTTTGCGCCCGCAGAAAATCCAAATCTAGGCGCACATTTTTGCTGCCCGGCAAAATAATCAAATCCGCTGGCGGTAGCGGTTTACCCGGTCCTGCAAATATCAGGTTGACCTGAGGATGCAATCTTAACGGGTCAAAGTCGGTGTGATTAGAAATGCGTGATACTACCGGCACCACCACGGTAAATTGGCTTTTATCCACCTGTTGATCACTGATAATCGCATCTTCTGAGGCAATATCCAAACCCTGAAGGTAAGGCAAAACCCCCAGCACCGGTTTTTTGGTGCGCTGTTCAAGCCAGTCCAAGCCGGATTGCAACAAACCGATATCACCTCTGAACTTGTTGATCACAAATCCCACCACCCGCTGTTGCTCGGTGGCAGATAACAAATCGAGCGTGCCGACGATTTGGGCAAATACCCCACCCCGGTCGATGTCAGCCACCAAAATCACCGGACAATCAACGGCTTCGGCAAAACCCATGTTGGCGATATCCCCTTCGCGCAAGTTGATTTCTGCCGGGCTGCCAGCCCCTTCAACGATAATGGTGTCGAAGCTTTGTTCTAGTCGCTGATGTGAATCTAACACCGCTGCCATCGCCACTTGTTTATAATCATGGTAGCTGGCCGCTTCCATATCACTTAATGCCTTGCCCTGAACAATCACTTGCGCGCCAGTGTCAGAATTGGGCTTTAATAAAATCGGATTAAAATGCACTTGCAATGCAACCCCGGCAGCCATCGCCTGCACCGCCTGGGCACGACCAATTTCTCCGCCACAAGGGGTAACGGCACTGTTAAGCGCCATATTTTGCGGTTTAAAAGGCGCAACCTTGAGCTTTTTGCGTGCCAGCACCCGGCATAACGCCGTTACCAACAAACTTTTGCCGGCATCTGAGCTGGTGCCCTGAATCATTAATGTTGCCATAATACCTTCTTATCGTCCAGAAACTCACATCCCTGTGAGATTTCTGGAGGAAGCTGCGTTTAAGCAAGTGAAACTACGCTTACATTTCAACAAGTTGAAATGGCGGCACATCCGTGTACCGCATATCCAGTGCCCTGAAACTGCGTTTCAAGACGGGCACTACTTAACTCTTAATGCTACGGTGCATCACAAATAAAAAGAAAATACTGCCCAGTGCCGAGGTGATAATACCGATGGGAATTTCTAAATCGGCAAAGGCGCTGCGGGCCAAGACATCGACCCAGAGTAAGAAACAGCCACCAACCATGGATGATCCGATGATCAGCGGTAATGTGGTCACGCCAATCCAGTGACGCACAATATGGGGGATCATCAAACCGACAAAACCAATGCCACCACAATAAGACACAATGGTCGCCGTCAACGCCGCACACACCGCCATCATTAATAAACGCAATCTGTCGACATTGACACCAAGGGTTGCGGCGCTTTCATCACCGAGCAATAAGGCATCAATTTGGCGGCTATAACCCACCACCACCAGTAGCGCCAAAATCACCACTGGTGCAATGACATAAAAATGGACCATTTCAACCCGTGCCAGCGACCCCATCAACCAAAACAATACCCGATTGCTGGCAAATGGTTCTCCGATATACAACAAAAACTGGCTGATAGAACCGAGCATAAAAGACACCGCGACCCCCGCCAGTAACAACAACTCCATCCGTCGCAACGCCTTGGCGATGAGTAACACAATCACCACCGATAATAACGCGCCTAAAAATGCGGCCAAGGGTAAGGCTACCGTCATTTGATCAGACAGGGTCAGGCTGGCGATGGTTGCCCCCAGCGCGGCACCGGAGACGATGCCAAACAAATAAGGGTCGGCCAGTGGATTACGGGTAGTGTTTTGCAAAATCGCCCCGGCACAGGCAAGCCCGGCACCAGCGACAAACCCGACCAATACCCTGGGCACCCTCACCTGCCAAATCACCATTTCAACAAAGCTATTTTCACAGTTGCCGACCATGCACGCGGCCAATTGGTGAAGTGAAATGCTGGCAGGACCAAAACTCAGCACCGCCGGCATGCTCAGTAGACTGAGCAGCGCTAAAGCCATAAATTTAGGGACGTGGGTTTTCATCATGATTGTGCTTCCGACAAATAGAAGCCGACGCGGGGCAACCCAGTGCGAGGGTCTGTATCTCTGACACAAGGAAGATTAAACACCTGGCTTAAAGATTCTGGCTGCAACACCGCATCGGCATTGCCATCAGCCACCAGTTGGCCATTTTCAATCAGCATTAATCGTGGGCAGTGTTGCGCGGCCAAATTTAAATCGTGCACCGTCATAATCACCGTTATCTTCAGCGCTTTGACTAGGTGCATAATTTGGTGTTGATAATAAACATCGAGGTGATTGGTGGGTTCGTCCATCAGTAATAATTGCGCGCCTTGAACCAGCGCTCTGGCGATTAACGCCCTTTGCTGTTCACCGCCAGACAAGATAGAAAAATTTTTATCGCGATATTGACTGAGTCCGACCTTTTCTAGCGCCTGTTCAATATTATGTCTGTCAGCATCGCTGTCGCTGGCAAAGAGGGTTTTGTGCGGTAATAAACCCATTCTAACCACATCAAACAAGGTTAACGAAAATATCGATTCTGACTGCTGTGCCACCACGGCCATCGCTTTGGCCAGTTCAGTGCCACGATAATCAGCGATGGCTTTGCGTTTAAAGTGGATACTGCCAGAAAAGTCTTTGATTTGATGCTGGATACAGCGTAATAAAGTGGTTTTACCGGCCCCGTTCGGGCCGATGATGCCAATCATTTCTCCCTGAGCGACAGTAAAGCTGACATCTTTTAAGATCACTTTATCGCCATGGCACCAACCAAGGTTGGCGACTTCAAGAATATTGGTATGGGAAACTGACACGATAGCCGAAAAAACCTTGTAATTTCAATGGCTCACAGTATAAAGAAGCGGCTCAGGTAAAGCAAGATTACGAAAAATCAATCTCGCCGACCACACTGCTTTGATATTCAAGCGTTTGTTGCGACATCACCCCAGCAAAATCATCAAGTGCCTGTTCAACAACAATGCCATCTTCAAGTGTTGCAGGCGCATTAATACCAACCCAAGCATTACGACCATTGTTTTTGGCCACAGACAATGCCCGGTCAGCAATGCACACCACTTGCTCCCAATTGGCACAGTCAGGGGCGTTTTTAATAAACGGATAATGGGCATAACCGATAGAACAGGTTTTATTCAACGTTTTACCCGGCGCCACTTCAAACGCATGGCTGGCCATCAGTGTTCTGAGTTTTTCGGCCAGTACCGGCCCATCTTTACCATCGGGCGAGCGAACCACCACCAAAAACTCTTCACCACCCCAGCGAACCATATAATCAGTGCTACTAAACACTTGTTCAAACAGCGGTTTAATCGCTTTTAAAATACCGTCACCTGCTGCTTGACCGTAAACTTCATTGACCAACTTAAACCGGTCTAAATCAATCAAAAAGAAAATCATCACTGAACCGGGTGGATGCAATAGCTGTGAGGTATCTCCCTTGAGATATTTTGACAAGAAATGACGACTTTTAAGTTGGGTCAGCTGGTCTGTTAAGCTAATGTCTTCAAGAGTACCGTAAGCTTGCTGCAATTCATCATTTTTTTGCGCCAGCTCAGTGGTGTTCTCAACCACCTGATGCTCTAGTGATAACAGATGATCATCAAGTTTCTTTTGCAGCTCGAAACTTTCAACAGCCCGCTTAGCAGTCCATAAAAAGTCGACTCTTTCAAATGGTTTGAGGATAAATTTGTAAATATGGGCTTTGTTCACCGAGTCGATAATTGATTCGACATCAATAAATCCAGTGACAATAATTCGAATGGTTTTGGGAATGATTTCAGTTAAGCGTTCAAATAATTCGACCCCGGTCATATTGGGCATACGCTGATCACTAATGACCATAGAAATTTGTTCAGGGTGCTCCATATTTTCAATCAACTCAAGCGCGGCAATCGCATCTTCGGTTTCGAGCACCTGATAATGATCTTTTAATACCGCGGCCATGACTTTACGGTTCGACTCTTCATCGTCAACAATCAACACGATATGCTGTTTCGTCGAACTCTCTTTGGCCTGCAATTCATTTAACTTTTGCTTACTAAATAACGACATGGTTCCCTTCCTTTATTCAGAACAGATTGTTTTTGTACCATGGCTAAGTGTAAGGTGAATTCTCACCGAATACTACCGGGCAACGGAGTAAAGTGTTAATTAATCAATGATTATGGTAGCAAAATACCAGGATATTGTGTGGCAAGAATCAGCTGTGACGGCTACCACCGGGACATAATAGCGGCTATTTTGTTGACTAACTCGGGGAGGATAACGATTTGGGGTTTTGTGACGGGTGCGCATTGCGCACCCTTAATTTAGACCTACGACAATTCAAAAAAGTTGTAGAACACTTTATACAATTCAGTACCCTGCTGTACGCTACCGCTGGCACAATTAAGAATCGGAATAACCGCTTGAGGCAAGCTCACGGTGGTCAGCGCATTTTGCTGGCCTAAACCATCGCAAGTATAACGATCCATGCGTAATAAATTGGCCAGCGGCGCACCTGCTGGCAAAATTTCGCCATGAACACCATGGTACTCGGCCAAACCACCATGAGGTGAATAGATGGTTTTAAAGTCTTTAAGGTAACAGCCATAACGGGTCATTTTTGCTGGCGTAAACTGCGCCTCAGCAAACATCTCTTTATGGCACAGGTAACTTAACAGACTCTGCGTGTCTTGCTCGGCTTGCGCTAAACTGATTGACTCTTGTGACCCTAACTCCACGGTATACGCTTCAGTGTGGGCGGCAAATACCCGACCTTTGGCGGCAAACGCGTCACTAAGGGTCCACCATGGCACAAAACACGCCTCATCGAGCGCGCCATCAAAACCATTGGGGATCACCAATACATGAGGAATATTAAAATACTGCGCCGCATCAAGAAAATATTCGGCGACATACAAGTGATGACTTGAATTGGGGCCAGTGTGCAAATCAAGCACATAATCTGCCTCGACTGCCATTTGCTGTAAGGCATAACTAATCTGCTGGCCACTTTTCAAACCAAAAGGACTGTCTAATGCCTCAGCCAATTGCTGTCGCAAGATAGCTTTGAAGCGCTGGCGCACCACGCTATCCTCAACATCGATATTCTGTTCAACAAATTCCGGGATAAAATCCATATTGTTGTAATACATTCTATTGTAGTTTTCACCGGTGAGCGGATCAAAACGACCCATGGTATATTCACCGGATTTTTGATTGCCACCTAACGGATTCGCATGAGGCACCAAGGTAATTTTGCCGCGAATCTCTAAAGACGCCAGTTGGTTCAACAACTGAAAAATCACCGCATTACCTTGAATTTCAGCGCCATGCATATTGGCCTGAATATATACATTCGGACCATCCAGATCACCGGTCACCGTAAACACTGGAACAGTCAAATCTTGACCGGTGACACTTTGCCCGACTGTCAGGCTGGTTTTGTTTATTTGAGCCATTTGCGCATTCCTATTAAATGTTAACGTAACCACCAAGAAGCGGGTAATGGCTCACGAACAACCTCAACCTTACCCTGATAAATTTCCGCTTCGCCGGGTAACACATGGCAAAGAAAAAACGGCATACTTTCACTGAATCCGTAAGCACCACATTGGCTAAATACCATGGTATCACCCGCGCCAATATCATCAGCAAAATCAAATTCACCCAATTTATCCAGCCCAGTACACAAAGGCCCATAAACCGAAAACGCTGCGGTTTTTGCCCCGCTCTGCTGGCGTAACAAACTGGCCGGGAAAGACTCACCAGTGATTGCCGGACGCATTAAATGGTTGACACCACCTTCCATAATCAATTGATTCTGACCATCGTTAGTTTTACGCTCAATCACGTCGCAAACGTAGTATCCATAAGGCCCGATGGCATATCGACCAAGCTCCATCCAGACTTGCTCAACGGTAACGCGTTGCTTCATTTGCGCTAATACCGGTTCAACTTCTGTCCAATTCAAGATGCCTTGTGAACCATCATAAGGAATACCTAAACCACCGCCCAAATCGAGTACCTGATAACTTAAACCCAGGCGTTCGGCCAGCGCATGTAATGGTTCAATCATGGCAAACCACAGTTCAGACAAACGCTCTGCGGACATAATATTGCCCCATTGAAAGATATGTAAACCTTTAATATCCAGTGCACTGTAATCGGCCAATTCAATGACTGACCAATCGTTGGCTGACAAACCAAATGGGGTTAACTGAGCGCCACCCAATGGATTGTTGCCCGTACTATCTTCTTCATCCCAGCGTAACTGAACCCGCAACAAAACTTGCGGGGTAAAGTCATAATCGCTGGCCAAAGTATGCAAATCATTAAGCTGTTGAATGCTCTCAACCACATAGGTTTGCACCCCTTGTTCGAGGAAATATTGCAATTGTGAAAAAGACTTACCAGGGCCAGTATGCAAAATTCGCTCACCGCTAATGCCCTGTGCCAACACCTGATCTAACTCACCAATACTGGCGACATCAAAGCCAAAACCATTATTGGCCAGCACTTTAATCACTGATGATAACGGGTTGGCTTTAACCGCATACCACAGGGTTAAATCACTTTGCGTCAGTTGTTTAATGTGTTTATCAAAACCATCTAAATCGTAAACAAACATCGGTGAATCGATGGTTTCACTAATATGATTGATGGCTTCAACAACTGTCGCTGGTATTTGGCTCATTCGGTCTTTTTCCTTAGCTTATTACAATATTTTAAGGGTTGTCTTAACGGCAGGGTCAATTACGTCACAATATTTTTAGGGTTGTCTTTGACCGCAGGGTCACGCGTGGGCA
>JBLGCB010000362.1:0-7056 GCA_047617105.1 Phenylobacterium sp.
TACCCTGGCCTTTCATCAGAACTTGATGTCGTTTGAATTTGCCGCCCTGCATTTCAGTAACCCGATGAAAAACCGCTATGCTTATCAGCTTGAGGGTCAAGACAAAGACTGGATTTACACCGATGCCAAAAACCGACGGGCCACCTATACCAATATTGCACCGGGTCAATATACCCTAAGAGTAAAAGCCGCCAATAAGGATGGTTACTGGAATCAGCAGATCAAATCGTTAACCGTGGTTATTTTACCACCGCCGTGGAAAACCTGGTGGGCCTATGCCATTTATACCTCGGTATTTTGTACCTTGGTATTGGCATTGGTGGCGGCACAGCGCAGAAAGCTATTGTCCCATCGGGATAAATTACTTTACCATCGGCGCAAAATACAAGATAAAGACGCCCTTAATCGTCAGCTGCGCCAGGTAGATAAGCTCAAAGATGAATTTTTGGCCAATACTTCCCATGAATTACGCACCCCGCTCAACAGTATTGTCAGCTTGGCAGAATCGTTAAAAGATGGTATTGCCGGGCCACAGTCGAATATTGGTCATACCAATTTGGCCATGATTGTCAGTAGCGGTAAACGCCTCGCTCATCTGGTTGAAGACATTCTGGATTTCTCCAAACTCAAAACCAACAACATGACCCTTAACCTACAACCGGTAGGATTACACTGTATGGCGGATGTGGTACTGACCCTGACCCAGCCATTGATTGGTGATAAAGACATTAAACTGATTAATGCGATACCATTAGATTTTTCCGCTGCGCTGGCCGATGAAGACCGCTTACAGCAGGTTTTTTACAACTTGCTCGGTAATGCGATTAAATTTACCGACAAGGGTAAAATCACCGTCACTGCGGTAATCAATAGCAATCAGCTGACGGTGAGTATTACAGATACTGGCATTGGCATCGCCAAAAATCACTTTACCAGCTTGTTTGAACCTTTTGCCCAGATTGAAAATAAACATCGGGTGTGTAGTGGCACTGGCCTAGGGCTGGCGGTCAGTAAACAGTTGGTTGAATTACATGGCGGTGAGATCACGGTTGAATCTGAACCGGGTCATGGGTCGGTATTTTCGTTTACCTTGCAGGCATCGTCGCAAAAACTATCGCCAGAACTGGGCCATTTGGCGATTGAATCCACCACGACACAATCCGCTGATGCGACCACTGAGAACCGTGATAGCCGTCGGGATACTGCCGATGGCAGTCAATTTCGAATTTTGTTGGTGGATGATGAACTGGTGAATCGGCGCATATTATGCAATCACTTGTCACAACAAAATTATCAGTTGGTGGAAGCGTGTGGCGGCGCTGAGGCATTGGCACTGATCGCCCAAAATGGTCCTTTTGATTTGATTTTGCTTGATATTATGATGCCCGGCGTATCCGGCTATGAAGTGTGTCATGAAATCCGCGAGAAATACCCGGTCAATGATTTACCGGTGATCTTTTTGACCGCCAAAAATGAAGTGGCAGATTTGGTGCAAAGTTTTGCTGCTGGTGCCAATGATTATCTTAATAAACCGATATCTCGCCACGAACTGTTAGCGCGAATCGAGATCCACCTTAAGTTTCTTGATATTCATCGTAATCTCGAAAGCAAAGTGGCCGGACGCACGCGAGACTTAGAACAGGCCTATCATGAGATTGAGCAAAAGAATCACGAAATTGTCGCCGCCCAGCAGCAATTGATGCTGGCGGACAAAATGGCTTCATTGGGCACCTTGACCGCAGGTGTGGCCCATGAAATTAATAATCCCACCAACTTTGTCCATGTCAGTGCGCAAAACCTTGAAGTCGATTTGAGCCGCTGTCAGCAATTTATCCTTGAGCTGGCGGGCGAGGATGTTGAAGAGGCCATTGTTCGCAGCTTTACCGAGCATTTCTCGCCCTTGTATGCCCACCTTACCACCATTAAAAATGGCACTGAGCGGATAAAAACCATCGTTAAAAGCTTAAGAACTTTTAGCCAGCTCGATGAGGCAGAGTTTAAAGTGGTGAGAATCACCGAGTTACTGCAATCGACCATGGACTTGGTGCAGACAAAATATCTCGAAGTGGCTGGATTTGTCACCGACTTCGAAGCTGAGCCTGATTTATTATGCAACCCTGCCCAATTGAATCAGGTATTTATGAACCTGATAGTGAATGCCTGTGATGCCATTAGAGATAAGCAAAGACAACAAAACACTCGGGAGCGAGGGCAAATTGTGATTGGCTGTCGTGTGTTAGGTAGAAGTCATCACCAGCAAGTTGAAATCTCTATTAAAGATGATGGTTGCGGCATGACCGAAGAGACCAAAACCAAATTATTCGAACCTTTCTATACCACAAAAGGCGTCGGTGAAGGCACTGGGTTGGGGTTATCGATTTCTTACGGCATTATTGAACAACATCACTGGACCCTTAACGTTGAGTCTGAATTAGGGGTTGGCACGGTGTTTTTGCTGAGTTTGCCGATGAAGGTTGAGGGGGGATCGTCCTAAGAAATTCTCAGCGCTTGGCTCGTTATATTGTTTTGCGAGTCGATTTCTCCTTTTACAGAATCGCATCAAGCCCTTTAAAAAGTATAGTTTCATGCTTGGCATTACAAGTTATTAATAACTTTGATTGTATTGGTTCTGGTAAGTTATCTGCGAAAACAATTACTTTTACTTCAAATGAAAAGCTATCTAAGGTTCCAACGCATATGGCATTTTCGCAAAAGATGGTTTGCTTTGGTCGCACCTTTCTGAAAGTTAGCTTTACTCTGTAAAATTCATCAAACTCTTCTAGTTTAAATGTATTATCCCTTTTAATAAAACGGTCGGCAATACCAGCGTTTAATTCAGGTGGAGGTGGATAAAGAATAGATTGATCATGAGACTTAGGAGGAACGGGTAATTTTTTTGGGTTGAAAATAGAAAATTTGTCATTGTTTTTATCTATCGTAATATTTACCGTTGCATCTTTAATACTTACCTGCGAAGGATTTGTAATACCAAATGAAACTTGCTTCGTTTTTTTATGAACAAACTCATATAGTGCCAACTCTTTATAATAGTCTGTTCTAGCGTGACCTTTAAATAGGTTTTCAGGAATGTAACCTCCTGATAAATGTTGGTGTGATGATTTAGGATCGTCAAAATCTGCTATCTCATTGTATCTGGACATATCTAGTATAACAGGAGCAATAGTGACTTCATTGCCAATCACTATTTCGTTTTTGATGTCTGCAAACTCTAGCTTTAGGTTTGGTAATTCTACCTTACTTTCAATCTCTGCTTGAGCCATTTGCATCACTTCGTCTGGCGGCGCTTCGTCCGTGCTACTGCCTCTTCTAATATATACTGCATTACGTTTTAGTTTACCGTAATCTTTTGTAAGGTATATAGGTCTCCTTTGTGCTGGTATTTCAATTACGCCAATTTTAAATTCGTCAATACTATGATTGCGATATGTGAACGTTATCGGTCTTTGTGTTTTTTTGTTGACGAATTCCTGTAATTGAGCGTCATCTAATTCATCTACAATACCAATTGGGTTGCTTCTACCACCTTTAACTTCTTCAACACCTAGCAATATATATGCTGTGTTTCTTCGCCAAGCATTTGCAAAAGCTAAAATATCTTTTAACAACTCAGATTTTTGAAAATCATTTACGCCAGAAAACTTATATGGCTCTTTTTTAAAATCCAAAGAAGTACTTTCTTCTTCATATAAAAGTTGCTCAATATTCATTGACCAAAATTCCTATATTTATAATCTCGACTCTCGATAGCAGTATCTGTACAGTTAAATTGCATTGGCGGTTGCTAAACCTACTTAAAGTAAACATTGACGCCGGACCAAATTGGCACCACAAACGTCCTGAACATAAACATCTATCTGACATTGCTGAGAGTGGTTAATGAACGTTTCGCCACCCATATCAAAAAAATTTGAATGTCCCAAAACATCGCCTATTTCAGGTTCACTTGAGTCCAGCAACTCGAAAATAACATACTCACCTGTGCCATCAATTTCAGCAGCGTACATACCCCTAGCCGAATTAATTAGTTGAACAATTGCTTTCACTTTATACCTTTAGAAAATTACTGTTTTATAGAGAAAGGCTTATGATATCCCCTTTAATTGCCCATGGCAAATTGTCAAACGAAATAATTACGCCAAAAGATTAAAGGGTAAGTGACTTGATCAATACAACTTTCTAACTAAAAGTTAATAGGGCTGGTCGTTGAACATTGCATTTGAGTATGAGAGCGGGTAACAGAGTCAGGTGGGCATAGCAGGCATGGCATTGAATCTTTGACATGACGTAGTGCGTAGCACACCCTACGAAGGAACAAATGATGGGTAGGTTGTAGAGACGTTCATTCACACGTAACCGCTAATTCTTAAGTGTGAACTTGATCTGGTATTTTAAAGTTAGTTATTGATTCGAGTCTGCCAGTAGTTTGGTTTTCTGCGTTGGTGAGCGATAGCGACGATTAGAATATTCTCATCCCTGATTTGATAAATAACGGCATAAGGGAATTTGTGTAACAAGCATTTCCTAGTTCTTTTGCTACATTTTTGCCAAGCGTCAGGTCGTTCAACAATACGAGTCAATACCGCGGTGGTTTCAGCAATAAAAGAAGCACCTAAGCCAGATAATTGTCGTTCGTAGTAATCAAAAGCGTCATCCAGCTCAAATTGCGCTAATTGTAAAAATTCAACTTTCATGTTCTATATTTTGCAAGCACAGTTTCAAGAGGCACGGCTTTTAAGTTACCTGCATCATATGCATCAAGTCTCGACTCCGCCTCAGACGCCCATATGGCATCAATTTTTTTATCGGGTGTATCCAAGCTGCTCAGCAACAATTCAACCAATTCAATTCTTGCAGCAGAGGGCAAAGACAAAACATCATTAACAATAGATTTATTGACATGGGCCATAATATTCACCATTCAATTGTTGGTGACAAAATGATAGCACGTTGTACTCAGACAATGAAACCCATTCTCTACGCACTCGCCAACACCTGATCCATCACCCAACTGGTATGGCTACCACTTAACCCTGAAGAAGGATGAACCTTATTGCCCAATAGTGCATCGCGCATATCCTCAACATGATGCAGCTGAATATTTTCTGGGTGTTCAATAAACAATTCTTTTTCACTCGCCTTATTGGACAGCACCAAAGGAAGGTGGTCAAAAATTGAAAATGTGATCTTACCTTTGCTGCCGAGAATCTCTACGTGATCTTGTCTGACTTCACAGCCAAAATTCCAGCAGCCGCTACCGGTGGCACCACTTTGATGTTGCCAAACCGCAGTGATGGCGTCTTTGGCCCCATACAAACCTTGTTGATTGGTGCTCAGTCCTTTAACTGTTTCAATATTCCCGAGCAGATAGGTAAATAAGTCTAGGCCATGGCTGGCCAAATCGTCAAAATATCCGCCAGGCGCGATGGTCGAGTCGGTACGCCAATTATAATCACCGGTTAAATCTATCGCTTGTGGTGGTTTGGTTAATCGCCAATTGATATGACGTACCTCACCGATGTCGCCCTGGTCTAGCCAAGTTTTAACTTGATTAAAACGGGGTAAAGAACGGCGATAATAAGCCACAAACAAGGGCAGATTTTTGGCTTTAAAAGCTTGTTCGATAGCAACACATTGTTGATAATTCGGTGCCATTGGTTTTTCAATACAGCAAGGTTTGCCTGCTTGGGCGACCTTTAAGGCATAATACATATGGCTATCAGGTGGGGTGGCAATATACACCGCATCGATGTCATCATTGTTGATAATATCATCGGCATCAGAATAAAACGCGCTGACGCCATGTCGAGTGGCATAATCCTCTGCTTTGGCGCGGTCTCTGCGCATCACCGCGGCCAGTTCAAAACCAGCGGTTTTTTGATACGCAGGGCCACTTTTGAGTTCAGTGACATTGCCACAGCCAATTATTCCCCAGCGGATAAGCGGTTTTGACATTGTTTTTCCTTTGATTGCTATTTTACTTCAAAAAGTGAAGGTGAAATATATCATTTAATGCTGATGAAATTACTTTATATTTCTGATCGTAATGCGCTTGCAACATTAGGGCATTCTATCAGTGATGATAATTATGCTTCAATGAATTATGGGCCTGTTTTATTAAACACCTTGTCATTGATCGATGGTAGTGACGCGTGGGCACAAAAGCCGTGACCACCCCACCCCCTGACCCCCATCCCCGGGATTGGTGACAGTGAAAAAAGAAACCCCTTCATTTTGGTATCCAACAGAACGCAAAGTGTCATCGCTAACCCATTAAAAAACAACAGGAATATATCTAGTTGACTTTAAGTTAATTAATTGTTACATATTTGTTGGTGATTTTTCCTCAAATCTGTTTAAAATCGCTATCCAACATGCCAACTCGTTTTAAAGGTTGGGGTAACGGTAGAACTGAAAATTACGCAATCACTGTAATGGTTAAAGCGTCAAAATAACCAAGATGAGGAATTAACAAATGTTCAATTTTACAAAAAAACTACTGATCGCTTCTATATTTTTGAGTGGTTCAACAGTGGCAGCAGATCTCCAAACCAGTAAACTCAGCATCAATACCACCCCTAAATTCGTTTTTTGTGAGAAAAATGGTAATCCCGGTCAATACAATGTATTTATCATTGTTACGGACTCAAATGTTCAAGATGTGCTGTTTTATCGGCATATTACTACAGTTGATGCCAACATGAGCTGGACAAAGAGTACTGGTGCAGCATTGGGTGGCAACTATACTGATTATGATTGTCAAACCAAAAACTTAAACGACCTGCTGGCCGATGGACAGGCTTCTTATTAGAATCCTGCTGTGAATTGGGTTTGGGTAAGCCGTTATTTCGGGGATGAGGGGCCGGTCTAGAATGATAAATTTTTAAAATTAATAGGGATAAATTGGTTTGGATTAAACCCCTTTCAAAATTTCAAATCAATTCCACCTATTCAACCAACTGCTCAAATAAAAACCAGATCAAACGAGCACAATCATAAAACCACCCTTTTTAATCATCCCCACTTCTTGTAAAGGAG
>JBLGCB010000363.1:0-7040 GCA_047617105.1 Phenylobacterium sp.
AACCTGTTGCCGTGGATGGCCCGTGCTACGGTGCATTCGGTCAGATATAACGACAACGCCATGCTTGATATGGACCACTTTGAACAATTACTGAAACTCAAACCCAAAGTCGTGGCCATCACCCATTGTTCCAATGTGACTGGCATTTATCACCCGCTAGAACAGATGGCCAAAGCGGCCAAAGCGGTGGGCGCGATAGTGGTGGTGGATGCGGCACAATCGGTGCCACATCGAAAAGTCAATGTGAGGAGTATGGACATTGACTTTTTGGCCTTTTCTGCCCATAAAATGGCCGGTCCTACGGGGGTGGGGGTACTGTATGGACGTAAAGATATGCTAGAATCGCTGACCCCAACGAACCTCGGTGGTGGCATGGTTGACTGGGTAGACTCTGAACACTACAGATTGAGAAAAATTCCCCATCGATTTGAGGCGGGTACGCCAAATATTTCCGGTGCCTATGGGCTGGCGGCATCGATTGATTATTTACAGGTGATTGGTTTTGATGTACTGCAAAAACACGACCTTGAAATGGGTCAGTTTATGCTCTCATTGGCGCTTGAGCGGGATTATCTGAAAGTGGTTTGCCCTGATGTGAATGCTGAACGTGGGGCGGTGTTGAGTATGACGTTCCCAGCGCTGGAGAATCTTGATGATGTGGCCAGAGTGCTCAGTGACTCTTATGGCATTATGTGCCGCAATGGCCATCTGTGTGCTCAGCCATTTGTGACTGATCAAGCGCCGGGGCAAGTGTTACGTATTTCGACTTATATCTATAACACGCGACAGGATATTCAACAATTTTTTGATGCATTGGATGAGATTAGCCCGATGTATTTTGCTCAATCTTAAGGAAGTAAAATGGATGTAATTAAAACTAAAAAACCGCCTTTTTACAAAAAAAAGGTTTTTGTAATCGGTGTTTCAGCGGTTATTTTAGTCATGTTTATAGGTTCTTTATTGCAACTTCGCATGAGTGCCCATACGGTGGATGTGGCGACTGTGGTCACCGCCACAGTACAGCGTGGCGACTTTTCAATTAAGGTCTCAGGGCCTGGTATTCTGGCACCCAAAGACGTTCGAGTGGTGGCCAGCACCGTCAGTGGCCGGGTCGAGCGTATTTTGCTCAGACCTGGTGCCGAGGTGGAAAAAGGTCAGCTGATTGTTGAACTGGAGAATCCAACGTTGGCCCAAGAGGCAGAGGAAATGAGCTGGGAAGTCGAAGCGATGGAAAAAGAAACCATCGCCTTCAAGGTGCAAAACGATACGCGTTTGCTGGAGATGAAAGTTCAAGTTATGCGCCATAAAATGGAGCATAAAGTGGAAAAGATTCGTCTCGATGCAGAAACCAATCTGATTGAGCAGAACAATTCAACCGTGTCGATTATTGACTATAAAGCACGGCAGTTGAATGTCGAGCAGATGTTGACCATCATCCAAATGGACATAGAACTGATGGCCCAATTAAAGCAAAATCTGGACGCACAATATGCCGCTCAGGTGGCACGTTTCAATCGGCTCAAAAAAGGTTTAGAACGGACCCGTTTTCAGCTGACTTCATTACATGTTAAGGCGCCCGTGTCGGGTATCTTGCAGGCGTTGCCGTTGGAATTAGGCCAACAATTGGCGGTGGGCAGCAATATTGCCCGTTTTGCCCGTAAGGACGATTTGATCTCTGAACTGCAAATCCCTGAACTGAGTGCCTCAGCGTTGGTGTTGGGACAAAAAGTGGTGATTGATACCCGCTTTAGTACCATAGAAGGCAAAGTGGTGCGCATCGACCCGACGGTCATCAATGGTGCGGTGCAGGTTGATGTTGAATTAATCTCTGAATTGCCCGAAGAGGCCCGTCCGGACTTGTCGATTAATGGTGAGATATTTATTTCTGAAAAGAAAAATGCCTTGTATGTTCGTCGTCCGGCTTTCTCGCAATCAAACCGCAGCATGTCAGTGTTCAGGTTGGCCGCGGGCAGCGATACGGCAACCAAAGGTAAAGTACAATTTGGCTTGGCATCAAGCCTTGAAATTGAAGTGGTTTCCGGGCTAAAGGCGGGTGACCGGATTGTGGTGTCCGAGTCTACGGACTTCGCCGCTTTTGACAAAATTACCATCGAATAAATCCTTTAAATAGGTCTTTGTTAGCAATTGATAAAACAGGAAAAAATGAACAATGAGTGATTTAATTAAACTCTCCGGTGTCAGCAAAGTATTTTCTACTGATGAAGTGGATACTTATGCCTTGGCAGATATCAACATCGGTATCAAACAAGGTGAATACATTTCAATATCTGGTCCTTCTGGCTGTGGCAAGTCTACCTTGTTGGCGATTTTGGGTCTGCTGGATACTCACACATCTGGCAGTTATGTGCTCAATAATCATGAGGTGGTTAATCTTGATTCGGCGCAAAGAGCGGGCATCAGAAATAAAGAAATTGGTTTTGTTTTTCAGTCGTTTAATCTGATCAGTGACCTGACTGTGGCCGAGAATGTCGAATTGCCACTGACTTTTCGCAAAGATATCAGCAAAGCAGAACGTGAAGCGAAGGTGCAAAAAACCCTTGAAAAAGTGGAAATGGCCCATCGTGGCAAACATTATCCATCACAACTGTCAGGGGGTCAGCAACAGCGGGTGGCGGTCGCCAGAGCGATTGTTGGTGACCCATCGATGATCCTTGCCGATGAACCTACGGGTAACCTCGATTCACATAATGCTGAGTTGGTGATGGGGTTGTTGGACAAACTGCACGCCGAGGGTGCCACCATTTGTATGGTTACCCACGACCCTCGTGGCGCACAACGGGCTGACAGGATCATTGAAATTCTTGATGGTAAGCTGGTGACATCAACGCAAACCGCTGCTGAATCGGTTGTGGCATAAGGTTGAATATTAAGGTAATAACACTATGAATTTTTTGTCTGATTTATCCTATGCACTGCGAACGATGCGGCGCAATATCAGGTTTACAGCATTAACAGTGGCGGTCATGACCATCGGTCTGTCATTGTGTATTTTTATGTTTAGCTTTATTTACAACACACTGGAAGTCCCATTGGCTTATGATCAGGGTGAAAGGATCCGCTTGGTTGAAAACACCGACGTCAACTGGGGTGGTTTCAGAATCCATGATTTTGAAGAGATGGCGGCCAGTCAGGACTCGTTTGAAATCTTTGATACCTTCGCCGGTTTTGGCGGTACTTTTAGCCTTGGTGATCAGGTGTATCAAGAAAGCGGTTTTGAAGTGGGACCCAAGTTTTTTGAAATGACCCAAGCCAAAGCGACTATGGGTCGGATATTTACCGACAGTGATACTGCCCCTGGTGCGCCAAAAGTGGTGATTATCAGTGAAAAAATGTGGCGGGCGTCGTTTTCTGCTGATCCAGATATTATTGGCCAAACCTTGGAAATGGAAAGTATCCCTTACCAAGTGATTGGGGTATTGCCGTATTTGAGATTTCCTAACTCGGGCAATATTTGGTTGCCGATGGACGCCAGCAGTAAAGGGGTGGCCAGAGCCGACGGTGAAATGATCAGTGTTTATGGTCGTTTAAAACCGGGTGTGACTGCCGAGCGGGCGCGCACAGATCTCGCGGCGATATTGGATAACGCCAGGGCCAATTATCCTAAACTTAACGCCAATGTGATTGCCAAGGTGATCACTTTTCAACAAAACTGGATGCCATTGCCAGTGAACATGATCTTGCCAATGCAGATTTGTGTGGTGCTGATTTTATTCCTGTCTTCCATTAACGTCGGTAATTTACTGTTTTCAAGAGCGTTGGAACGTAAAAAAGAAATCGCCATCAGGGCGGCATTGGGCGCGACCCGCTCCAGTTTGTTCAGCCATGTATTAATGGAAAGCATGATTATTTGTTTGGTGTCGGGGGTATTGGCGCTGGTGCTGGCCAATATTGGCATCGGAGTCAGTCTTGAACTATTGAGCAAATCTTATAAAGCCAGTGAAGCGCCGGTGTGGTGGCAGTTCAGTCTGACACCTGGGGCGATAGGTTTGGGCATGTTGGTGGCGTTGGTGACTGCTGTGCTGACCGGGGTGTTACCAGCCATCAAGTCTGCATATACCGATATCAATTCTGCCTTGCGTGATGGTACCAAAGGCGCGCAAAGCAAAATGGCGGGTTATCTCAGCAAAGCCATCATTATTCTTGAGGTGAGTCTGTCTTGTGCTTTGCTGATCCCTTCTGCGGCGTTGATTTATACCGTGCATGATAAAAACACCATGAGTTATGGTGCCAGCATGGATGGGTTTTTCACGGCACTGCTAGAAGTCGATGGTGATCAGTATGACACTTCAGTGAAAAGATTGAATTATCTGCATAATTTTGAGACCATTTTGGAGCAAAGACCCGAGATCACGGCGGTGACCTTTACCCAAATGTTGCCTTTAACCTGGGTCAACTATCGTCAGTTTGCCCTTGAAGATACCGATGTCGGGGCTGATGGTAAATACCCTCGTGCCGAGGTTGCTTCAGTCGCAAACGACTACTTTGAGACGGTTGGTGTGCGTTTGTTGACGGGGCGAAAGTTTGATGATAGAGACAAGGCAAACTCTCCGAGAGTGGCGGTAGTGACGCAAAACTTTGTTGATCAGCAGTTTTCTGATGGTGAGTACCTTGGTAAGAAAGTACGCATCGTTGATGGCGATGGCAATACTGACTGGCATACGGTCATCGGTATGGTGAATGATGTTATCCATGGTGCGCCATCAAGCAAAGCGATTGAACGTCCGACCATCTTTTTGAGCATGGAGCAAAATGCGGTGGACTTTTTGACCGTGGTGATGGAATCGAATCATCCGCCGAGTGAACTGACCGGGATTGTGGCCCAGGCGGCTTATAAGATTGATCCGGTGAATGTTGCGCCGTTCAGATTTGCCACCAGCGAACGACTCAAAGAAAGAAGACTGGCGTTTATCGACTTTTTGAGTGTGGTTTTTCTGGCCTTTGCAGTGGCTTCCATGGTGCTGGCATTCAGTGGTATCTATGGGGTGATGGCCAATTCGATTTTGCAGAAAACCCAGGAAGTCGGCGTTCGCAGGGCGCTGGGGTCAACCAATGGCGAAGTGTTTAGGCATTTCCTCAAACAGGGTGGCTGGCAATTATTGCTGGGTGTGCTGATTGGTTTACCTTCGGGTGTTGCGCTGAACTACTCACTCAACCAGTCTGGTTTGGGCGAAATGTATTATGGCGTTTTTGTGGTGATCCCCTTGCTGATTGCGCTGATTATTCTGATGGCGGTAGTGGTGCCGGTCAGTCGTACGCTTAAATATGAGCCGATTGATGCGCTGCGTTATGAATAACAAAGACCATCGTTAAAAAGAACCATCGTTAAAAAGGGCAGGACCATTGGCGTGTTCAGTGGTCCTGTGGACTTTTAGCGTTACCCTGCCTGAAACCAAGGCGGCTAATAAGTCAATTGATGATTTTTTTGCCCGCCAATGCTCCAAAATCAATGCGCAACGCCAACGGGATCGGGTTCACTTATAGCCTAGGGGTTTTGCGCCATTTTTTTATTTTATGTTGGCTTGGCAGATTGAGAATAATTGGAGAAGAGTAAATGAACTACAAACAAGCAGTGATTAAAAGCCACTATAACCTATCGAAAATCAATGGTGAATTTGTTGAACACATGCTGCAAAACAGTGACATGGTGGCACAACAAAGAGCAACCATTCTGAATGCAGAATTACCGAAATCACTTAGCTACATGCGATCCGTCGCGTCACCTTGGCCATTGATTGTCGATAACAAGCTTAAAGGCCAGTATAAAGAGATCACCCAACGCATGGGTCAGTTGTTGTATAAATCGGTGGTATTGATGGCCGAACATTACCCGCAGATGTATAAGCAACTCTATCAAGTGCCCATTGAACTGGCGGATTATGTGAAGCTGGACGATACGGTTGGTGAGGCCATGATTGGCCGTTTTGATGGGTTGATGCACAATGGCGCACTCAAGCTGGTGGAATATAATGCGGGCAGCAACATTGGTGGCTGGCATATGTATCGTCAGGCGGAGGTTTTTCGCCAGATTACCGGCAGTTTTGGGGCTAAACTAGAATCGACAGCGGTTTTAGAACAGTTTTTTACCTACCTGAACAAGATAGGTCAGGCGGTGAAAACCCATCAAACCGGGCAAGAAACCGTTAATGTGCTGTTTGAAATGAACAACCCCGAGGAGACACAGGAATGTCTTGGGGCATTAGACTACTTTGAACAAGCCATTGCTGTGTGCAAGCTCAATATTCGATTATTTTTTGATACCAATTTTGAACAGATCCGAATCGAAAACGAACAGGTGATGATGGATGATCAGGTGATAGATGTTATTACTGCGCCAATGTTTGGCATTGATAGCAGCAATTTAATGTTGCAGCAACTGACCCATTTGCATTTTGCCGGCAAAGTGGCTTTTCCTGACAATCCGGTGTATTTACTCAGTGGTCATAAATCCAATTTCGCCAATTTATATTTTTTGATGCAACAGGGTTTGTTATCAAAGCAAGAATACGAGATGGTGAGTAAATATTTGCCTTGGACGGCTTATCTGAATGACAGCTTCAACCAGGGCAGTGGTAAAGTGAGTGAAAGTGCGCAATTTATTGATGGTAAAGATCAATATGTGATTAAAAGAGATGGCTTGATGGGCGGTCAGCATGTTTATATTGGTTTGTATATGTCGGTGGAAGGCTGGCGTAATGTGCTGGTGTTGGCGGGCAATGAGCCGGGCTGGAGCATTCAGAAATTTTACCCATCAGACCCGTTTTATTCCCCGCTTGACGACCATGATATTATTGAGTTTGACCTAGTGTTTGGCTTTTTTGACTTTGGCACCACTTTTGGTGGCTGTGTTATTAGAATGATGCCAACGGCGTCCTGCAATGGGGTGGTCAACGCTTCTAAGGGGGCACAATGCACCATGGCCTTAGAGATGCCCCAGCGTAAGGCATTGTTATTGTAGCGAGTGGCCAGCAAAATAAGTCAGCTAGAACCGTCAATGTATAACGTCGGGGCGAAAAGTTTAG
>JBLGCB010000364.1:0-7035 GCA_047617105.1 Phenylobacterium sp.
TCAAAAAAAGTTCGTTATTTTGATAAGCAACTTCATAGGCAAACCCGTAAGCATTGGTCTCAAGCCTTTGTGGTGTCTCATCACTAAAAGAACCATTGTTGTTAGCATCGCGATAAACATAAGCAGACCCTGTGCCGGTGGCAGTAGTATCTCCGGCCGCAGTAATAATTAAAGTATCAGCAGACACCGCGACAGCACTGCCAAAATTCCCTGAACCTGTCACCTCTGCCGCAATGAACTTATCCCCTATTTCTTCGCTATAGTTGCCATCTAAGTCGCTATCTTTATAAACAAAGGCGCTGCCTTTGTATGCGCCATTACTTGGGTTATCACGATGAGCACCAATCACCAGAATATTATCATTTAAGGTCACTGCGATACCAAATCCTGCGCTATCAGTATGATCGTTATTGACGATTTGTTGAACCACCTCATCAGTATAAACACCATCATTGTTGGCATCATGATAAACGTAAACCGTGCCTGAATTATCATTATAACCCATGGCCCCAACAGCAATGGTGTTGTCTTCTATCGCCACATTGAAGCCATAGTAATGCACGATCCCGCCATTGTCTGGGCTGATTTTTTGCTCTAGCGCATCGCTAAAATCATGGTCTTTATTCGAGTCGGTATAAATGTAGATACTGCCACTACGATCACCATGAACCTCAGTACCCGACGCTCCGACGACAATGGTATGGCCTGAGATATCAACAGATTCACCAAATGAATCACCGTAAGCACTATCGCTTGCGATAAGCTTTTGTGGTGTTTCTTCACTGTAATCACCATCATGATCACTGTCATGATAGATGTAGATGGCACCTCTTCTCATGTTGCCCATTCTTGCTCCTACCACGATAGTATCATCGGTATTAGCAACATGATTACCAAAGCTGTAACCACCACCTATTTCAGCGGGTAACAAGGATTGCACCACCTCATCAGTAAAGTCACCGTCATTGTCGCTATCATAATAGACAAACACATGCCCTTTATCATCCTTGTTGTCGGCACCAATGACCAATGTGCGGCCAGAAATAGAGATTGAGCTACCAAACTTATCCCAAGTTATACCGGCTGGATCAGTCAATTTATATCGCTCGTTATAACTTAATGTTTGCCACGAAATGTTGATGCTATCAGCAGGTGGTGGCGGTGGATTCACCTGTTCAGATAAAGCCTGATAATTTGCTTCAAGCTGGCTTATTCTGCCGAGTAAAATGTCTACTTGTGATTGTAAATGTTGACTTTTTTCATCCGCATAACCTTTGATCACGACGTGATTATTCGCTGTTGGGGTGATTGAAGAAATATGCCCCGCAACCGCTAATGTTGAACTCACCGTGACTTGAGCGGTTGTACTCACCACGCCTGAACCATCAAGCCATAGCGAAGTACCAGCAATACCTTGTATCCCTTGAACACCATTTGCCCCTGCTGTGCCAGGCGACCCTTGGTCACCCTTGTCTCCTTTTTCAGCCGTAAATGAACCGCCCTGATGCGACAAGGTCACCGTACTGCCAACCTGGCTAATGGTCTGAATTTCATTCTCTGGGTCTGAATCAGCATCGTCAACCGAGACCACATCTATAATGTCGTTAACCGACAGTAAACTCATCACACTACCATCAGGATTGGTCAGCACAATATCACTGCCCACCAGCGACAAAGATTGCAGATATGAGGTTGGCAGTGGTGGAAAATCGACATTGACCACCGTAATCGCAAACAACAGGGTCGAAGCGCTGGCACCTTTGCTGTCGGTGACTGTGATAGCAATATCACTATAAATCCCCACATCGCCATCGGCTGGCGTACCACTGAGTTCGCCGGTATTAACGTTAAAACTGGCCCAACTGGGTTTATTGGCAATATTTAAGGTTAAGCTATCACCCGCATCTGCATCAGCAAACGTCGGCGTAAACAGATAAAACTCTCCTTCGTTGACGCTATTACTCGGGGTGCCGGTGATGGTTGGCAGATTATTCAAAACACCATTGCCGCTACAACCCCGTTGGTCGATTAAATCCACCGCCGCCTTGACCTGAATTAAGCCGTGGCCAGTGTTGTTGTCACGCCCTGTGCCCGCGAGATCTTTAGCGGTTTGGGCTAAAATATTGCGAATTTGCGCATTGTTACATTGTTGATGATAACTCCAAACCAGTCCGGCGGCACCAGAGATATAAGCCGCCGCAACCGAGGTGCCATCAAGGTTGGCATACCCGTTGCCCGTCACCAGAGATTTAACGTTAACGCCCGGTGCTGACAATTCAATTTGGTCATTAAAATGTGAGAACTGCCAGACGGTTTCTTGGGCATCAACGGCCGCAGTGGAAATCACCGAATCGTAAGAGGCCGGATAACGTAGCTCGGATGAGCCGCCATTACCCGAAGCACCGACCAGTAAAATGCCGGCATCATAAGCCACTTGCAAGGCTTGTTGTTCAGCCACACTTGAGTTGGTGCCAGCAATACTCATATTGATGATGTTCGCGCCTGCTATCTGACAGCGTTCAACAGCAGCAATGACATCAGACCCCCTAAATGGCCACCAACTGGGGTTATCGACGATTTTCACCACATGAAGTTTGATATTGCCACCAGGATTGACCCCTGAGATACCTAGGTTATTACCGCCCACAGCCGCAATGGTGCCTGCCATATGGGTGCCATGACCATAGGTGTCTTGTGACCATTCACCAATATCCATGGGTTCGGTTAACGTATTGCTGACCTCCCCGGTGATGTTGGCTGAACCGGGCAAATCTTCATGATTCAGGGCAATACCGGTGTCAGCAATACAAATTTTAATATTACCAGTACTGGCATCACTCAACAGATCGGCCTGAATTAGACCAATGCCATAAGGTTTGATTTCTGCCTGAAAGGCGCGCAATGGATCGACTTCTACCAGTGCCACTTGAGGATTGCTTTGCAGCTGTTTTAGTTGTTGGTCTGACAGTTCAACCGCCATGCCCGCAATGCTAGGCAGGGCACGAATGGCCTGGCCGCCAATAGCAGTAATTAAGTCATTAGCCTGTGCTGTTGAAAAACCATGCTGGTCAAAGACCGATGTTTTGCCACTTTGCTGCTGTTTTTGCCGGGTTGATTGCTCAAACATCACAATATAACGTTGGCTGGCGCTGTCTACGGTGGGGGCTTTTGGCTGGTATTGGTGTTGGTGCTGGTATTGGCGTTGATCGTCGGCCAACACCGGTGAAGTTACCAGCATTATACTGGCAAACAAAGTTGCTTTGTTCATTTGTTATCCTTTAATCGGCTATTATCGCCATTGTTATTATTTCGGTTAGCTTGGTAACAAGGAACTCTTCCTAGTACCCGGGCGTAATGTGATTAAAAAGAACAAAAAAGTCAACAAAATAAAAACGGCGAGACAACGCGGAGCTTTGATAGTTGAAGTGACGAATTAATCTTGGCTATTCGTTAATGCTTGTTATTATTCCAAGCGAGAAACTTACTCCGTAACTTAAGAAACGGCCGCTCTACAATCACGTACAAAATACTAGCGGCTAATAAGGCTGCGATGGCATAAACAAAAAATGTTAGGTATCCATTGCTGCTCAACTGTGACTCAAAATTGGTTGTTATCATGTAAAATACTGATTTATGGGTCAGGTAGAGGCTATAAGCCAGCGTCGCGACCACACTTGCCCCAGGCACCCTATACCGACCAATCATTGAGTTTGCACTAGATGCACCAGCCACAATAAAAGCCAAACTAAATGACAGTATGGGAAAACCAATGACCGTGGCCATAAAGCCAAAGCGCACTTGAAAAACCCCTATCGCTAGCGCTAACCCCGAAAACCCCACCAGCAAAAGTTTGTTGGCGTGGTGCATTGCAACACCCCACAAATTCGGTCTAAACACTTTTAAGGTCGCCAGCAAAACACCGGCCAAAAGGCCATCTAGTCTGGTGTAGGTTGGATAGTATATTTTTTCAACATATTGTCGATAGGGGGGATAGTCTGTTAGCCCATTGAGCCAAATATCGCCTCGTAAATACATGCCAAAGCCAACCATCGCACAGGCTAAAATGATAATCGTGGCAGCGCTACCTCGATTCATCAACAGCAGTACAACGATTGGAAATAACAAATAAAAATGCTCTTCTATGCATAATGACCAAACATGTGAGAATGTATTACTGCTAACATCTACCAATAAATTGACCGAAAAACTAAGAAACTGCCATAGCGGTGGTAAGCCTCCACCTTCTCTGGTAAACGGCAATAAAAAGTAAATAGACATCACTGCTAAGTAGGCAGGCAGAATTCGCAAGGCACGACTGAGGTAAAATTGACCAATATTTAACGTGTGCCTTGGCGAGATTGACTTGAATAATTGGCTACCAATTAAAAATCCGCTCAGCACAAAGAATAGGTCAACGCCCATCCAACCCAATATCGAAAACTCTCTAAAAGGCGCGCCATATCTCACCGCATGAAAAAACATCACCCACACAATCGCAATAGTCCGTAATAAATCAAGACCTGGCAGTCTATTCACTTCGTTCCCTTTTTAATGTAGATATGTAGCAAAGAGACGATATTCTACGCCAAATCAAAGCAACGCGTTATATCGCACGCAAATTAATTTATTGTAACTGTTCAGCGTGCTTAGATTTCGCTTCAGAACAAGGCATAGTCGCACGGAAAATAGGCGCATATAGGTCATATGTAACTGTTTGAGTACGACAATAACGCCGTTATGGTGTGAAAGATGAGTGCTCTGAATAGTTACAATTTATTTTACATTGGATTCAATGTAACTCTTTGATTTTGCTATAGAGATGCAGATTGCCCTGCCCTATTTTTTTCAGTTAAAAAGCTTGCTTTATGTGACGTTAGTTTGTAACACCACCGAAATCTATACTTAGGTAATTAATAACAACAATAAGGCCATTTTTAAGGAATAAATATGTCAAAGAAATACCCATCAATTCACCACCAATCGCTCATCGCGATTTCCACCCTGAGCGCACTGGCAACTTAAGTTCCTATTCAGTGCAGTGGACTGTGTCGGTGACTGCGCCTGCTGATGCGACGGTATCGATTGTCGATGTTAATGGGATTGAAGTGTTTAACGGTCAATTGATGTGAATGAGGCTAAGGGGTTGAGGTTTTAGGTTATTGGTGCCATTTAAATGAATATAGGGGTGTACGCCGTAGGGTGCCCGTGCGTAGCACGGTCCGAGGTTACGAGGAGCATTGCGCACCATTGAACAGCAGTCATAGTCCAACCTAGAATGTGGTTGAACTATGACGCATGGCTCTGTATGGGACTGTCACCTTTATTATCTAACATAGAATCAAACCAAATGAGTGTCCCATCGGCTTACTGACCCCAAATGTAAACAAATATAATATTAAGGTGCGGAAAGCCATATATTATCAATTTGCAAATAACCCGAATTAACACTGCTCATCTGAATGGTGACTTCACGCCCAGATGCTTGTGCCTCTAAAGCTGTTGAGTAAAGTAATTTTGCGAATTCTGGGTTTGCGTCAATTTTAAAGCTAGCAGCGCCACCATTAGTTACATTAATGCCTACGCTTGCGGGTAGGTCTAAAGGAACGGCAGAATCAAAATATATTAGTATAAGGCTCTTAGCATTAACGTATATCTTCTCAACTTTCCCTGTATATTGACAATAACCGCCATTACTTGAATGACAAGTTGGAATCGAAGCTAAAGTTGAGGATGAAATAAATAAAAAGATCATGCCTATTATAATTTTCACGAAATTCTCCATTAGAAATTTAATTATTGTTATTAACCGGAAAAAAACCTTCTGTCATGAAGGGAATTTTAGATACAATACAGCATTATTCCAACGCACTCAACAATTAAAAATATCCTTTATAAGTGACTGTCCTCAGCCCTCTCAGCCCTCAGAAAAAGTTTGTATTCCGAGTGGATACCTAAGATTAAGAGTCATGATTAGTCCAGTGATGATTTACGTCATCGAATCTATATTAACGGATAGTATAACGGATATGGACATAGGCCACCACAGCAGCCAAATGGATGAATTCACCTAGGTCACAAAGGATCTCTCAGCTGATCCCGTTTATGATGTTAATCGTTCCTTTATAATGCAGTCTATGAATTTAAAATGTATACTAGTAAACGAATTGCAAACAACCCACCGGGTTTGTTTGTGTTTATTGACATATTAAAAGGCATATCGTCATGAATAAACTTCAAAGATCTGTTGTTATCACATTTGTGCATTTATCCAAGCTTGCGTTCATGGTCATTGTATTAATGGCGACAGGCTGTGCCTCTAAACCGTTAAACATCACCGAAAGCTACAACGCCATCACCTTGGAATCTGAGAACATCGACGCGAATGTCACCTACAAACTGGTCGATAAGGCATTTAATACAACCTATACCGCGCAGGGAAAAAACGGCAAAGTAGAATTTAGTCTGCCTGCTACGGACAAAAACATGTCGCCCAATCGACAATCAGAATGCCTCCAGCTTATTCCCGCGATAAAAACATCTGCGTTTGGCGAGCCAGTTGAAAGAGTCCAAGTTTACCTGCCCAGAGAATACAGTAAAGAAAACCAGCGATATCAACAGCACCTTGCTCAAAATCAAAAAAGCCAAAACCAATATGACAGGGGAGTGAGGGCTGCGCAATATACCAAATAGAATCCTAAGGACATACACTTTCGCCACATGATATTTAATCAAAAAAAGTGCATGTCTTTTAGCAAAAAGTCAGGTTCAATATTCAATCTGTAACAGCACCATAGCTATACAATGCCATGGTTTTATCTTCTGTGTTGTTGTTTTGGGAGATTATAACCATTTCAAAGGAAGGGTGTCAGCCATTGGCTGAAATCAAATCGAAAGAGTTCAACAACCAAAGAATATTGGCTGGTTTTGCGGGTAGCTACATTGTCAGTTAGCGCTTAAAACACGTCAGCCAACACCTTGATGCCATTCATGCTTTTGTTCGTCGGCATGAAAATAAAGCTTCGACGGTTTGCCAGC
>JBLGCB010000365.1:0-7024 GCA_047617105.1 Phenylobacterium sp.
CTACCTCGAATTCTCTATTATTCTATTTGAAATTGATGCCGTATCTTGTTTACTGTCTGAATAATGCGTTATCTGTTGTCAAATCAGGGGGTTACGGTGTGCGTTGCACTCAATTTTAGTGACCACCAGCCACACGCGACCAATCATAACGATAGTAACGAAAGTACTCCTTGTAAACAAGACGGTTATGCAACTGTTGAGTTTGGCTCTGTCAGGTGTCTCTTTTGGCGTCACAGGGCTTGGGTCAACGCTTTATTTAGGACCTGAAAATCAGCTGTTTTATCGTGCCAACATCCATTTTAAGTCACAGCAACGACCCATTGGTAAATTAATTACTTGGCCAAATGATTTTTTTTTACGTTTTTTATTGAAATTTAACTCGTTGAAAAATAACAAATTTAAATCTAAAAACTAATATTAGATTTCAAACTGGGAAAGCTGGCACAAAATTATTGCCATTTTGAGCGCATTGTTTTAACCTGTTGCGCTATAGTTAAACGTTGTTAGGGAAGTCGTAACATTATCCCCTGGCAGGACAATTGAAGCAGTTAAATAAAAATGGGGTTTGATCAAAGATAATGCATACTATATTTGTTAGATTTTTGGTTCTGATAATACTACCAGCAATTGCTGTTATCAGTTATTTGTTCTTCACCTCCAGTTTTGGCTTGCCAGTGGCTGATGGGGTTCTAAAGGTTCAAGGGATCTCTGATGAAGTTCGCATCAGCAGGGACGAAAATGGCGCAGTATATATTAAAGCCAATACCGACGACGATGTGTTTTTTGGTATGGGACTGGCCCATGCCCAAGACAGGCTGTGGCAACTTGAACTACAACGTAAGCTTGCCCAGGGCCGAATGAGTGAATTGTTTGGCGAGGGCACCGTCGGTGTTGACGCTCAGATGCGCACACTGGGCCTGTATCAATCGGCACAGTCAGCATGGAATGTGCTCTCACCCGAGGCCAAATCTTCCTTAACCGCTTACAGCAACGGGGTCAACAGCTGGCTCAAAAACACCGTATCGCTGCCACCGGAATTTGATATTATCGGTATCACACCAGAACCTTGGACTGAGCTGGATTCACTGGCTTGGAGCAAGGTTTTTGCCTTGAGTCTGTCCAACAGCATGTGGTCTGAACTGACCCGTTTCTTTGCTGAACCTTATTTAACGGCGGAGCAGAGTGCACAATTGTTTAGCGGCTATCCCAAACAAGCCCCTGTGACGGTGACTCAGTCGACCACTGACGCATATAGTGAAAAAAGTCTTGACACTTTAACTGCGATGGTCGAATTACAGCAGGAATTTCAACAACGCTTTAAGATTGGTGGCCAGTTTGTTGGCAGCAATGCTTGGGCTGTTTCTGGCAAGTTGACTGATGATGGCCAAGCCATTTTGGCCGGTGACCCACATCTTGGTATTCAGGTACCCTCAATATGGTATATGGCCAATTTAGAAGGGGGCAAGATTAACGCTTCAGGCATGACGATTGTTGGATTGCCGGTGATCATCTTCGGCCGTAACCAGCACCTCACTTGGGGGGGTACCAATATGATGGCTGATGTTCAGGATTTGTATTTTGAACAGGTCAACAGTACCAATGCCAAACAGTACCGCCACAACGATCAATGGCTTGAGTTTGAAACCCGTAAAGAATTTATTAAAGTACGGCCTGAATCGCCGTTGTTTCTCAGAGAGCCCAATATTCCCGTTGAGGTGATGGTTCGTACCAGTGTTCATGGTCCTGTGATCAGTGATGCCTTTGGTGTGTCAGATCAACCGGTTGCTTTGCGCTGGACCGCGCTTGATAAAGACGATACCACCTATGAATCCTTTTTCCGGCTCAATTATGCCAGTGACTGGGATTCGTTCAAAGGGGCGTTGAGCCATCATGTTGCCCCGACACTGAATATATTGTACGCCGATAACCAGGGCAATATTGGTTATCTGGGCGCTGGTAGAGTGCCAATTCGTGCCAAAGGAAATGGGGTTACCCCCGTCGTAGGCGGAAACGGTGACTATGAATGGACCGGCTCAGTGCCTGTTGCCCACTGGCCCCAGAGTTACAATCCTGAACAGGGTTACATTATTTCAGCCAACAACAAGGTGGTCGATGACAGCTACGCCTATCATATCTCTTATGACTGGGCACCGCCTGCCAGAGCAAACCGGATAGAGCAATTAATCAAACAAGGTCTTAAAACCGACCAAACCCTCTCAATGGCCTATATGCAGAAAATGCAGGGCGATACGGTGAGTTTTGGTGCGACGGGTTTGCACAAGTTGTTAAAAGCGGCGCCGATGAAAACAGAAGATCAAAAAGAAGCACAGCAGTTTGTTGCCCAATGGGATGGTGACATGGCGCTGGGCTCGCAGGGCGCATCAATATTTTACGGCTGGGCCAGACATTTGCGCCGAGTATTATTCGGTGGCACTTTGAGTGCACCTTTTGGCCGTGAACGACAAAATCAGGCGCTGAGCAGTGCGTTTGCCAATACCACTTATGATCAGGTTGCCGCTGCATTAACCGACGGTAGCGCCCAATGGTGTGATGATATTAATACAGATAAAGTAGAAAACTGTGATTCGGCAATGCGCGTGGCATTAAATGACGCGATTAAGGAATTGTCCGACTTGGCAGGCTCTGACATGGACGACTGGGAATGGGGCGAATTGCACACTACAGTGTACAGCCACAAACCTTTCAGTGAAGTGAACCTGCTCAGAGGATTTTTTGAACGGCGTGTTGCCAGCGGTGGTGGTCCAAATACCATTAATGTTGCCACGGCTAATTTTGTTGAATCCCGTGGATTTGAGCAACGATTTGGCGCGGGTTTCCGACAGATCATCAGCCTCGGTTCTAAAGGCGTCAAACATGTTTACATGAATTCTACCGGCCAATCGGGCAACGTGTTCAGTGAGCATTACGACGATATGGTTGAACCCTTCTCACAGGTGGAGTTTATTGACCTGACCAAAGCGAAAATAGGCACTGAAACACTAGTGCTCAAAAGTCATTCAAAATAACCATAGCCAAACAATCATAGAGGATAGATGAATGAAGCTTTTTGATGCATTCAGTAAACAGGCACCGAATAAAGTATTTATTTCAATATTATTGGGGATGCTGTCGGGCGTGAGTTATGCCTTTCTGATCCCCATTGTTCTGGGGGCGATCACTATTGATCCTAGTGGTGTTGTGCAGGCTGAATCAACGGTCAGGACGATATGGGGCATTGAGGTCACCAACTACAAGGTTGCCGGACTGTTTTTGTTTATTTGTCTGTTTATCCTGTTCACCCGAACGACATCGCAGGTTATGTTAACCCGGGTATCGATTGACCTGTGTACTGAGCTGCGTTTAAATCTGTACAAAAGGATCATGTCGGCGTCGATAGATGTGCTCGAAAACCTCGGGTCGGCCAAGTTACTGGCGACGATCACCACAGATGTTGGCCGTATCGTCGGCGGCGCAAGGCAAATACCCGATTTGTTGATTAATGGCGTAACCATCATTGGTTTGCTGGGTTTTTTATTATACCTTAATAGTAATGTGTTTGTTTTTGTATTGGGTGCTATCTTTTTTGGCATGGTGACCTATCAATTGCCCATTATCGTCAGTAATTCTTATTTTTATAAATCGAGAAAAAAGGTTGATGATCTACTGAAATCCATTAACGGTATGATTTATGGTGCTAAAGAACTGAAGTTAAACGAAGTTAAAAGCAAGGTTTACCTTGAAGAAGTGCTTAAAGAAAATGAATTTGCGGTGCGTGACGCTGAAAAATCAGGTAGCACTATCGTCCGCGCGGCGGCTAATTATGGCGATATGATCAGCTTTTTTGTTATTGGTATTGTGGCTTTTGTGTTCATCAACTACGAGTCAATCAGTTCTGAGGAGCTGGTGGGTGTGGTCATGGCATTGTTGTATATCACTGGACCTATAGCGCTTATGATTGGCACCATACCAATTATCATTAACGCACGAATTTCACTGAATAAAGTCAACAAAATATTTGAGGAAATTCCAGTTGAAGATATTAACCAAGAGATCTTTGAGCTTGAACCTTGGACTCAAATTCACTTTAAAGGAGTGACTTATCAATATCCCAAGCAAGACCAGTTGGATGGATTTCGGGTTGGGCCGATAGATTTTTCAATCGATAAAGCGTCTGTTACTTTTATCGTCGGTGGCAATGGTTCAGGCAAATCGACCATGAGTAAGTTGTTGACCTTACATCATAAGCCCGGTGGCGGCTCGATTTATTTTGGTGATACCGAGGTTGACTCACACAGTACCAAGAGTTGCCGTCAGTTGATTGCTTCAATTTATTCTGATTATTATCTGTTTGACCGTTTGCTCGATGGCGATCATGAAGATCAAAAAGCAGACATGGATCGTTACCTCAAAGAGTTGGGATTGGATAACAAAGTTACCATTGAAAACGGCATGTTTTCAACCGTCGATTTGTCGGATGGGCAAAAAAGACGACTGGCACTATTGGTGTCGTTCTTGGAAGACAAAGCGCTTTATCTGTTTGATGAGTGGGCGGCGGATCAGGACCCAATGTTTAAAGAGTTTTTCTATCACACCGTATTACGACAACTTAAAGAAAGAGGCAAAGCCGTGGTGGTTATCAGCCATGATGATCGCTATTTCGATGTCGCCGATAAAATATTAGTGATGGAAAACGGGTTGTTGATCGACTGTATTACCGATCGTGAAACGATTATTGAAAGGACCCTCAGTCGAACCATTGTGAGTGGCAAAGGTACCGATGTGAAAGATTTGAATTAATTTATTCAATCTGCTACTCAGTACAAAAATGCGCTGCCAGCACATCGACTGTTAATTGATACATAGTCATCATCATTGATCGTTGTACGCTGACAGTTTGCCATAATACAAGGTAAATGTAAGTTCTGTGGTGGTAAGCCGCCACTGAGCTGAATTGGATAGAGTTTGGCTATGAAAAAATCTATTGAACCGTTTGAATTAACCCTGACTCAAAAAGATATCTACTTTGATCAACTGCACCATCGTGGCAGTGCCTTGTATAATATTGGTGGTTACATCCGATGCAGCGCTGTAGACGTCGCAAGAATGTGTCAGGCACATCGGGATGTGGTACTTAACCATGATGCTTTTGGTATCAGAATTGTCCAGCACGGTGATGATGTTCGCCAGAGCATCAGTACGCAGCGCACTGTCGATTTGCCTTACCTCGATTTTAGTGAACGTTCAGATCCGCAAAAATCGGCTATCCAATGGATGGATGGCGTGTTTCAAACCCCAATGAAAATTCAAAACTCCGAGCTGGCGAAAACCTGGCTGGTCAAAATCAACGCTGACACCTACTGGTATGTGGCATTGAGTCATCATTTGGCGATGGATGGTTGGGGATTTTCTAACTGGGCCTACAAGGTGGCCGAGTATTACAACAGTGAAAAAGTCAATGAAGGTCTCGATGAGACGGGTAGTTGGCAGAGCATTGTTGCCAAAGACCAGCATTATGGCCAATCAAAACGCTATCAAAGCGATAAGGCCTTCTGGCTTGAACATTGCAAACAGTTGTCTGAAAAGCTGTCTGAAAAGTTGCCAGAAAAACTACTGACCAGCCATTACCTATCCGATTTTGACGACCCGAACCAAATTCCCAGTTCTCGTTACCGAGTCACCCTGACCCGGGATGTTTTTGACCGATATATTCTCGCAGCACAGGCGATGGGGGCAGGCGTTCCGCAACTGTTTTTGGCCATGTTGACCACCTATTTTGCCATGACCCATGAGCGTGACAGTATTGTCTTTGGTATTCCGGCCCATAATCGCAAGAACTTTCTTCAGAAAAGAATGGTTGGGGTATTCACTAGTGTCAGCCCGATGCAGGTTGTTGTCGACAAAAGTGCCAGCTTTACCACCATGGTCCAGCAAATTACCCAGCTGCAAAAAGCCAGCTTTCGCCATCAGAGTTTTCCTATCGGTCATTTGATGCAAGCCTTAGGTGTCAGTGGTGAACATGAGTCGCTTTATGACGTCAGTTTTAACTATTTAAAACTCGATTACAGCCAATTGGCTTTTGACGGGGTTGCCGCTGATGTGGTTTATCACACGCATAATCGCGATAAAGTGCCGTTAACCGTGACCATCTGGGATGGTGACAGTGAAGATATTGAACTGCAACTGGATCACAATCACGCCTATTTTAGTGATGATGAAATTGGCTTACTGGCCAACCGCTTTGTGCATTTGCTCGATGTGTTGATTGCGCCTGGCAATGCCGACAAAGCTCTGAGTGAGTTGCCGATTTTACCACCGCAAGAAATATCGCTGCTGTGCCATGAACTCAACGACACAACGCTGGACTATCCTCGCGATCAGCTGGTTCACCAAATGTTTGAAGCGCAGGTGTTACGCACACCCAATAGTGTTGCGGTGATGTTTGGTGATGAGGCGCTAACTTATGATGAACTCAATGGTTTGGCCAACCGACTGGCGCATTATCTGCGCGAGCATGGGGTAAACAGTGAAGTCATCGTCGGTTTGGCTATTGAACGTTCGCTCGATATGCTGGTGGCGTTGTTGGCTGTACTTAAAGCTGGTGGTGCTTATGTGTCATTAGACCCCCAATATCCACAATCTCGACTGGAATACATGTGTCAGGACAGTGGGCTGAAATTTCTGCTCAGTAACAGTTCGGTTAGTAACACACTTAATGTCAGTGATGATGTCAGCTGTCTTGCGCTGGATGAGCCGCAGACCCAGCAGATGCTGAGCCAGTATTCGAAGGATAATCTGGCTGCCATTGAAACGCAATCGTCAGATACCTTGGCCTACGCCATTTATACTTCAGGTTCGACCGGCAAGCCCAAAGGGGTGATGATTGAACATCAAAATGCAGTCGCCTTTTTGCACTGGGCCAATGGTTATTTCTGCGATGAAGAAATGGTCTGTGTGCTGGCCAGCACTTCACTAAATTTTGACTTGTCGACCTTCGAATTGCTCGCCCCTCTGGTGAGAGGGGGAC